>JAZQDI010000124.1:0-16464 GCA_045546715.1 Oscillospiraceae bacterium
GATGGATCACGTGCTTCAGACCGTCTTCGCAGAGATAGGCTAAAAGAATCAGCACCGGCATCAGGATCAGAAGACTGAGCCAGTTCTTTTTCCGGATGTACCAGCCGATATACGCGGCAGGAAATGTGCACAGCGTCAGAAAGAACCAATGCTTATAGTACTGAAAGATCCCCCAGCCCTGCCAGGTAAACGGAACCTGCAGCAGATAGATCAGCGGCTGACTGATCAGGAAAAATACAAAGGTCTTCAGCGCCGAGTCAAGCGGGCTTTTAGCGTTCGCAATGATAATGACAGCGAAAAATACCCACGCCTCCAAGGTCTCGCCCATCCGCGCGAAGGACGTGCCCTGAAAGATCGGAAGAACCAGAAAAACAGTGGTCAGTACCGCCGCTCCGACAGCATACAGGATGACGCCTGACCAGGTCAGGTTGATTCCGCCATATAGCTTGTCCGTAAATCTTCTCAATGCGCTTTTCTTTTCCAAAATACGATCACTCTTTTCCTGCGTTTTCCATGTTTCGGTTCATGCAATTCCGATTTGTCTGCATCATACCACAGAATCAAAAGCGTGGCAATTTGTTTTCGAGCGCACCCTCCCCCGGCCGTGGGACCACGAAAAGCCCTCGAAGGCGAAAGCCTTCGAGGGGACAATAGACGAGGATGAATCTCAACAAGCTGGTATTTATCGTTTCAGACGTCTGGATGCTGCACCTCGACATTCCTTTTCTTGAGACTACTTGACGATCAAATCTTCCAATGATTTATCGTTGTTTAAGACGTTCAGGTCAATGTATTGTTCTCCGCCTGAATATCCTTCCAGTTCTCCCCGGTTCAGATACTGCCAGATATACCAATCGTCCTGATAGTTCCAGCTCAGGGGGGTATACAGGCTGGAAATCCATTTTTTGTACGCGTCGAATTCTCCTTTGAGATACGTTTCATAGATATCCGGTCTGGTGTAGATGATCGGCTTTACCCCGTATTCCTGTTCGATCATCTCCAGATAGATTCTCAACTCTCGTATGACGTCTGTTCTTTCCGGCGGGTTTTGCTCTTTGTCGCCGTAATACTCCACATCAACGACCGGAAGGAGCCTTCCCTTCATGTCCGGACCAACGGTACTGATAAAATTCTCTGCCTGTGTTTTCCCTTCGCTGTCATAGGAGAAGAAGTGATACGCTCCGGATGGCAGGCCGGCATTCTTCGCATTTTCCCAGTTTTCCGCAAATTTTTCGTCCTGCCCGCTGCTTCCTTCCGTTGCCTTGATAAAAACAAACCGGATGTTCTGTTCTTTCAGTTTTTCCATATCGATATCTTTCTGATATGCGGAAACGTCAACCCCGATGATGCTTGTGCTTTCCTTTACGAACCATTTATTGATAAAGATCTTCTTTTGTTTTGCCAAGAGAAAGACAGATAAAAAAACCACCGCGGCCAATATGATCAGCACAATCAATATCACGAGCAGTCTTTTCAATACTTTATTCATATCGTTCCCTCCTGATCTCCGATTTGCTGTATCATACCACAAAACGGAAGAATCAGCAATTTCTTTCTAAGCCTGCCGCGCCCGTGGGAGTAAATGAAAAGCCCTCGAAGGCAAAAGCCTTCGAGGGAGAAAGATCGATGATTCACCTCGACAAACCGTAATTCATCTGTTTTCCTTGATCATCATGACTGCAACGCCCGTAAGCAAAAGCATGGAAATCCAGATTGTTTTGACATGGAATACATTTGACAGGATACCGCCCACCCCGGCTCCGATGGCAAAAATCAGAATAATGCCAAAGAAATGAAGTGCTTTATTCAGGGAGGCCCGGTCCTTGTTTCTGAGAAATCTGGACAAGCTCTCCGTTCCGCTTCTCAGATTGCCGATACACATAGTGCTGGCATATCCGTAGCCATGCACTTTTCTGAATGCCTGCACCTGCATGGCGCACGCAAAGGAAACCAGCATATTGGCAGCGACATTGAGATCGGTCGGCATGAGTCCGACAATGCCAAGCAGTACGATTTCGATCAGCAGTACGAGCTGTCTCCAGTGAACGCCCTTGCTGCTTTTGTATCTGTATTCGATTTGCTCTGTTATAAAAACGCCCGCAGCGAATGAAAGCAAGGGAAGCATGTAGTGGATTCCGCTGTTCCAGTTCTTCATCATAAAATTCTGGCTCATCAGAACAACATTGCCGGTTTGTGCATTTGCGAACACATTTCCTCTTACGTTGTAGGTATATGCATCCTGCAAGCCGCCGGAAAAAGATAATATTGCGCTCAATCTGAAGCTTTCCGATGTCTGCATTTCAGACTTCTCCCCTTGCAAATCCCAATATTGTCTGTATCATATCACAGAATCAAATGTGCTGCAATTTGTTTCCGAGCACACGCTCCCCCGACCGTGGGACCACGAAAAGCCTTCGAGGGAGAAAGATCAATGATTCATCTCGACAAACTGGAATTCAACTGTCTTTTCTCTTTAATATGATGAATTCCACGATTCCAGAAACAATCATTGCTATCATAATAACCGCAGTCCAAATTATCCACAAATTATCGGTTCTCCCTACAGCATCATCAAATGTTGTTGTGTGAAACATCGCTCCGACCGCAAAACCCAAAGGATAGGAAATGGATGTGACCAGTGGCAAAATCTTTGAATGAGCAAGATAAGAAACGACTATTACAACAACACAACCGACAAGCAAAACCAGAGGCCATTGCTTCATTCCGTGGAAATCGAACAGTATATAACGAATCACGAAATACCCGAAACATAATGTAGCAAAAGAAATCAGAAACATAAGAAAGGGTCTGTTTCTCACATTCATTCCCCCAACAAATCCCGATTTATCCGGATCAACTTTCAATAGAAAAGCACGGTGATTTCGTTCCGCAGTCCAAACCGAAGCAGCCGCTTCGGTTTGGAAAGGAGCCGCGACGCAATGAGCGAGAGGCGGCTTTTCCTGCGAAGCATAAAAAAGTCGCCGCGAACGATATGAAGTCCGCGGCGACGCTGGAAAGGGTACTCCATTTTGATAGAAAAACGCTTAGGGGGGTCCACCGCCTGTTCAAGGGGGTGCATTTTAAACGATTGGGTGCGCTGACAAACCGGAATTTAGATCGTACAAAATACTTATTTTACAATATAGACTTGTTCGTCCTTCGTCCCAGGATTCTTCTGAACTACCGTAAAGAACAAGGTCTTATGCACTAATTGGTCAGGATTCCGTGAATCATAGCGTGTTTCATATCGAAATCTCGGTACCTGATTAAACTGTGTAACCGCAATATAATCGGATACAGTAAAAGCCCCGAAAAGCAGTACCGCGCATCCGACTAATGTCAGTACGCGCCAGCATCTTTTCTTTAGAACGTTCCGAAGTGACAAGTAAACGCCGATAAGCAGGATAATGCTACCCAGCGTTGCATAGATACTTCCCCAGCTACTGTCACTTGGGAATATGGATAAAGCCGATATAATGATAAATAAACCGAAAGCCGCAGTGAGATATCCGATTACTTTTAATTGTCCTACTTTAACCTCATTTCGACTATACTCCGCCATTGCCACAGCAGTTTCTCTTGTTTCTTGATTCATAATCTCGCTTTTCCTTTCCCCGGCAATGATCTCCGGAATGCTCACCTCATAGAAATCAGCGAGTTCGATAAGCATGCCGATATCTGGCATATTGTTTCCAGTCTCCCACCGGGACACTGTTCTTCCAGATACACTTAGCTTCTCTGCTAACTGTTCTTGAGTCAGTTCTTTTTCTTTTCGGAGCTTTTTTAGAAAAGCTCCGATCTTGATCTGATCCACACGGATGCCCTCCTTTCACCGTTAGAATAGCAAAGAGTCTATCACCAGAACACGACATAAAGCGAGAAATGTCGTATTTTTATAGATTAGACACCAACGTCTATTATAGTAATTCCCGATATATCGGTCTGATTACCAATCGTCATCCTGCAGCACAAACAGGCTTCGGTTATAATACCACAAATAGAAAAGCACGGCAATTCTATCAAAATTACCGTGCTATTATGGCGGAGAGTTAGGGATTCGAACCCTAGAGGCCTTTCGGCCTACAGCATTTCGAGTGCTGCACCTTCGACCACTCGGACAACTCTCCATGTATTCAAATGTACCTAAGCAATCACTTCCGCTGCGCGGAAGTATGCGGTGAAACCGCATATTTGGCGTTTCACGCCAAATGATTACAACGGTGTGATTTGACCATTCGAAATAAAAGCCCACGGCTTTTATTTCATGCCACAAATCACAGATTTGTGGTTTTATCGAACGATAAAAAGAATGATCAAATCATAAAACGAAACGGTCAAAATTTCAAGCAAAAATTGCTTTGAAAAGCAATCGGCAAGAAAAACAGGCAAGAACGAAAATATCAGCCAAATCCAAACGCCCCGCAAACCATTGAAAATCAACGGTTTTTCCCGGACGTTCCGATCAAAGCCCTTCGTGCTTTCGAGTCAGCCTCGTTACGACCACTTCGATACATCTCCACAAGCCAGAATATTATATCGTTCTCCGCGGGAAAAATCAAGGAAAAGTTGCGTCAGGGGTGGAAAAACGCGAAAAATGCGTGTACAATACAGTCTCAGCACAATTTGGAAGGTTGGCTTCTGATATGGAAGAAATCAAAGAAGAGCTGCACGAGCTCCGGCAGGAGGTTCGGCAGGAGGTGCGCTCGGCGGAGGAGACGACGCTCGCGTTTCTCAAATGGCTGATCATCGCGGGCGTGACGGGCATTGTCGGCGGCGTGGTCGGGTCGCTGTTTCACGTCTCCGTCCAGTGGGCGGCGGCGCTGCGGGAAATGCACCCGTGGCTATTATGGCTGCTGCCGGTGGGCGGTCTCGGCATTGCGCTGATGTACCGCCTCTGCCGGATGGAGAACGAGAACACCAACGCCATCATCGACTCGATCCACTTCGGCGAGAACGTGCCGCTGCTGCTCGTGCCCTGCATTTTCCTTGCGACCGCCGTGACCCACCTTTTCGGCGGCAGCGCGGGCCGCGAGGGCGCGGCGCTGCAGATCGGCGGCAGTCTCGGCTGCTACATCGGCAGACTCTTCCATCTCGATGAGAAGGACATGCGCCTCGCGACGCTCTGCGGCATGAGCGCGGTCTTCTCCGCCCTCTTCGGCACACCGCTGACGGCGACGCTCTTTGCCCTCGAGGTGATCAGCGTGGGCGTGTTTTACTATTCCGCGCTCGTGCCCTGCATTGTCTCGGCGCTGATCGCCTACGGCATCTCGCTCTATCTCGGCATCGCGCCGACGCGGTTTCTGCTCGAGGCCGTGCCGATCCGCGGCTTTATGCTGCTGCGCGTGACAGGGCTCGCCATCGTCTGCTCGATCATGAGCATTCTCTTCTGTCTGACGATGCACGGCACGGAGCATCTGCTCAAGCGCCGCATCCCGAACAGCTATCTGCGCATTGCCCTCGGCGGCGCCGCCATCGTGGGGCTGACGCTGCTCGTCGGAAACACGGACTACAACGGCGCGGGCATGGAGCTCATTCACCGCGCGATCGAAAACGGGCAGGCGCACCCCTTCGCTTTTGCGCTCAAGCTCGTTTTCACCGCCATCACAATCGGCGCGGGCTTTAAGGGCGGCGAGGTCATCCCCACCTTCTTTATCGGCGCAACGCTCGGCTGCGTGGTCGGTCCGCTGCTCGGCATCCCGGCGGGGCTTGCCGCGGCGCTGGGTCTAGTTTGCGTGTTCTGCGGGGCGGTCAACTGCCCCATCGCCTCGATCATTCTGAGCGTGGAGCTCTTCGGCGCGGGCGACATCATCTATTTCGCGCTCGCCTGCGGCATTGCTTACATGCTCTCCGGCTACTTCGGGCTCTATAGCAGCCAGAAGATCCTCTATTCCAAGCTCAAGGCGGAGTTTATCAACATTCATGCGAAGTGATCCGGATTCTTAACAGAAATTCGATATAGTCACCAAAAAGATTCCCATCCGTTTGTGAAAAACAACACAATCGGATGGGAATTTGTGGATTATTATCAAAAATAGTAATGGATATCATTACTAAAACAAACCACTTTCACAAAAATGAATAAATTGTGAATAAAAGATTGAAAGAAAGTTCCATAAGCGGTAAAATATTCCTATCTTAATGCTGCAGTATGGAGGAACCGCTGCGGCAAACAGGAGGGAAAACTATGGATCAAGTTCCGAACACCAACCAACGCGGATCATTTGGCTCGAACATCGGCTTCCTGCTCTCCGCCGTCGGCAGTGCGGTCGGCCTCGGCAACATCTGGGGCTTCCCGTACAAGATGGGCAAGAGCGGCGGCTTCACGTTCCTGCTGATCTACCTGCTGCTGGCCGTCTTTGTCGGTTTCATCATCATGATGGGCGAGCTGGCGCTGGGCCGCAAATCCGGCTTCGGCCCCGTGAACGCCTACAAGGCCTTCTCCAAGAAGTTCAAGTGGGCCGGCTGGCTGGGCGTCATCGTACCGTTTTTGGTCATGACGTTCTACTCCGTCCTCGGCGGCTACTGCATCTACTACATCGCCATCAACTTCATGGGTCTGTTCAGCACGATGCCCGGCGGCATGGACTCCTTCGTCCACATGATCACGACGCCGTGGATCAGCATTCTCGTGATGCTCATCTTCATGGTCATTTGCTGGATCATCAACCGCAACGGCATTGACGGCGGCATTGAGAAGTTCAACCAGATCGGCATGCCCGCTCTGTTTGTGATGCTCATCATCGTCATCATCCGCTCCCTCACGATGCCCAACGCCATCGAGGGTCTGAAGTTCATGTTCGTGCCCGGCTACGCCGTGAAGGGCGGCTTCATCGCCGAGGCGCCCGGCGTCTGGACGGTGCTCGCCACCGCCACGGGCCAGATGTTCTTCTCCCTGTCTCTGGCCATGGGCGCCATGATCACCTACGGCTCCTACCTGGACAAGAAGGAGAGCCTGCCGAAAAACTCCGTGCTCATCGTCTGCGCCGATACACTGGTCGCCATTCTGGCCGGTATCGCCGTCATCCCCGCCGCTGTCGCCAACGGCATCAACAACGGCGTGCCCGTCAATGAGATTGCCCTCGGCGGCCCGAAGCTCCTGTTCGTCACGCTGCAGGACGTGTTCACCGGCATGGGCAAGATCGGCGCCATCTTCGGCATCATCTTCTTCGTCCTCGTTCTGATCGCGGCCGTGTCCTCCGCCATCTCTCTGGTTGAGGCCGTGTCCGTCACGTTCATCGACCGCGCGAGCGCCAAGGGCAAGGAGCCCAGCCGTGCCCGCACCGTCACCATCGTGTGCGTCATCATCTCCATCGTCGCTCTGCTCGTCGCGGCCGACGGTCTGGGCAGCAACGGCTTTGCTCCCTGGCAGTTCTTCGGCAAGGCGGAGCCCAGCGGCTTTGACTGGGACGCTGACTGGCTCGACTTTATGGACATGCTCTCCGAGGGCGTGGCGATGCCGCTCGGCGCGCTGATCATGTCGATCATGGTCGGCTGGGAGCTCAAGCCCAAGTTCTTCGAGGACGAGATCAAGCTCGGCTCCAACGCCGGCTCCGGTCTGATGGGCTTCTGGGGCTTCTGCATGAAGTTCATCGTGCCCGTTGCGATGGTCTGGGTTCTGATCGTGCAGCTCAACGGCTTCTTCGGCTTCGGCTGGTTCTGATCGCTCAGAATCACACAATGATGAAACCAACGCAAGCTTCTTGCGCTGGCCAAGGAACCGCAATTCCTTCATTTCCATAGCGCAAAAACCCGGCTGTCGAGAGACAGTCGGGTTTTTGCCAGTCTGTCGAAAAACTTGTTTTTCGACAGGGCGGTGGCTTGCCGCCGGCAGCGGCACACGTCCGATCAGCGGATGCCCTCAAAAAACGCCGTGAGAATCTCCGCGCATTCCGCCGCGAGGACGCCGCCGAAGACGGCGGGATGGTGGCCGTAGCGCTCCTCGAAGAGATTGATGACGCTGCCGCACGAGCCGAAGTTCGGCTCCTTGGCCCCATAGACCACGCGGCCGACGCGGGCATTGATGATCGCCCCGGCGCACATGGGACAGGGCTCAAGCGTGACATAGAGCGTGCAGTCCTCGAGATGCCAGGTGCCGAGGGCTTCACAGGCCGCGCCGATGGCCTCGATCTCGGCGTGCGCGTCGGCCCGGTGAGTCTCCTCCCGGCGGTTGCGCCCCGCGCCGATGACGTTCCCCGCACGGTCGACCACCACGCAGCCGACGGGCACCTCCCCCGCCGCGGCGGCGGTCTTTGCCTGCGCGAGGGCAAGACGCATATAGTCCTCCCTCGTCATGTCTCTGCCTCCAGCGCCGCATCGAGCGCGGCGCGCAGACTGGCCTTAATGTCCTCATATCCCTGCGCGGGATCGGCCTCATAGAGCTTCTTCTCCCCCAGATAAACGCTCGGGACATACCAGTAATCATACTGATCCGCAAGTCCCCTCTGGCGGTTTTCATCGATCCATCGCACAGTCACCCCGGCGTAGACGGGGTTTTCCGCCTTGAGCGCCTCGAGGGCCTTTCTGGCTTTGCGGCAGTAGGGGCAGAACGCCTGCTCAAAAATCGTGATTTCAGCCATGCAGACGCCTCCTTTCCGGTTTTCCTCATTATACCGGAAACTTCCGCCCACGGCAACGCTCTTTTCATCCGGCGGCGGTTGTGGTAGAATAAGCATTCGAGGTGATCCCTTATGAGAATTCTCGTGGTGGAGGACGAGCGGGACCTAAACCGCATCCTCGCCAAGACGCTCACGGCCGAGGGCTACAGCGTGGACGCCTGCTTTGACGGGCTGGAGGCGCTGGACTATCTCTCCGGCGCGGAGTATGACGTGATCGTGCTCGACGTGATGATGCCGCGCATGGACGGGCTGGAGCTTTTAAGCAGGCTGCGCAGCAGCGGCAACGAGACGCCCGTCATTTTCCTCACGGCGAAGGACGCCGTGCCCGACCGCGTGAAGGGGCTGGATCTCGGCGCGGACGATTATCTCGTCAAGCCCTTCAGCTTTGAGGAGCTCGCCGCGCGCATCCGCGTCGTGACGCGAAAGCACGCCGGCGTGACGACGAATGTGTTCACCCTCGCGGATCTCACCGTGGACACCGGGGCGCACACCGTCCGCCGCGGCGACAAGCTCATCAATCTCTCCACGAAGGAATTTGCCCTGCTGGAATATCTGATCCGCAACAAGGGCGTGGTGCTCTCGCGCGAGAGCATTGAAAACAATCTCTGGAACTATGACTACTCCGGCGGCTCCAACGTGGTGGACGTCTACATCAGCTATCTGCGCCGGAAGGTGGACAGCGGCTGGCCCGTGAAGCTCATCCACACCGTGTGGGGCGTCGGCTGGGTGCTGAGAGAGGAAGAATAAGCTTTGTCAGTCAAATCGCGCATTACCCTGTTTTTCGCGCTGATGATGCTGATCATCGAGGCGCTGGTGCTCACGTTCATCATGGTCATCAACGGAAACGTCGTGACGAACAATCCCGAGCGGCGGCTCGTGTCCGTGATGAACCAGAACATGAACCGCGTGACCTTCACGGATCAGGAATTCAAGCTCGACAAACTCAAATACTACACCCGCGGCGTCTACTCCGTGCTGTATGACGAGGAGCAGAACGTGCTGCGCGGGACGCTCCCGGCGGAGTTCACCGCCGAACCTGCGCTGCAGGACAAGTCGCTCCGGCGCGTGCAGTGCGGCGACGACGAATTTTACGTTTACGACGCGCATCTGGACATGTTCGTCGGCGGGGTGTGGCTCCGCGGCGTGATCAACGCCGAGCCCACCGGCGGCGGCTTCATGACGGCGATCATCGCCGTGGCGTGGTCGGTGCTGCCGGTGCTGCTGATTCTCTCGATTCTGGGCGGCTACCTCATCGCCGGGCAGGCGCTCAAGCCCGTCAAGGAGGTCACCGAGGCGGCAAACGCCATCTCCGACGGGCAGGATCTGAAGGCGCGCATCGGGCTTCCCTCCCGGCGGCACGACGAGGTGAGCCAGCTCGCCGCGAGCTTTGACAGCATGTTTGACCGGTTGGAGCAGTCCTTTGAGGCGGAGCAGCAGTTTACGTCGGACGCGTCGCACGAGCTGCGCACGCCGATCACCGTGATTCTCGCCGAGTGCAGCTACGCGCAGAAACACGCCGAGACCCCGGCGGACTATCAGGCCTCGCTCGACGTGATTGAGCGGCAGGCCGAGAAGATGAGCGCGCTGGTGAAAAGTCTGCTGGAGATTACGCGCCTCGATCAGGGCACGCAGAAGGTCAACCCCGAATACGCCAATCTCAGCGACCTCGTGAACGTGATCTGCGAGGAGCAGGCCATGGTCGCCACAAACGGCATCCGCCTCGAGCGGGACATTCAGCCCGAGCTCTACGCGGAGATGGATGTGTTTCTCATCAGCCGCATGCTGCAGAACCTCGTCGACAACGCCTACAAGTTCGGCAGAGAAAACGGCTATATCCGCGTCTCCCTCCGGCGCGTCGGCGCCGGCGCACGGCTCACCGTGGAGGACAACGGCATCGGCATCGAAAAAGAAAATCTGGACAAAATCTGGCAGCGGTTTTATCAGGCCGAGGACACGCACCGCTCGCCCAGCGGCATGGGTCTGGGGCTGAGCATGGTGCGCCAGATCGTGCAGCTGCACGGCGGCACCATCACCGTGGAGAGCAGCGCCGGCCACGGCACCACCTTCATCGTCACCCTGCCGGAGCATCTGAGAAAGGAAGAAACGAAATGAAGAAAACCGTATTGAGAGACTACGCCCGCCTCATCGCCCGCGAGGGCGGCAGAGTGCAGAAGGGACAGGACGTGATCATCGTCGCAGAGTTGGATCAGCCCGATTTTGTGACGATGCTCGTCGATGAGTGCTACAAGGCGGGCGCCCGCAGCGTGCGCGTGGAGTGGCACCACCAGCCGCTCGAGAAGCTGCATGTGCGCCACCAGAGCGTGAAGACGCTCTCCAGCGTGGAGCGCTGGGAGGAGGAGAAGCTCCGCTGGCAGGTGGAGAAGCTCCCCGTGCGCATTTATCTCGACAGCGAGGACCCTGACGGGCTCAAGGGCATGAACCAGACCAAGGCCGCCAAGGGCCGTCAGGGCCGCTACGGCATCATCAAGCCCTACCGCGACCAGATGGAGGGGCGCTACCAGTGGTGCATCGCCGCCGTGCCGGGCGCGGCCTGGGCGAAGAAGGTCTTCCCCCACCTGTCGAAGCATCAGGCCATGGAGGCGCTGTGGGAGGCGATTCTCTCCACCTGCCGCGCGAGCGAGGGCATGGACGCCGTCGCCGCCTGGGAGGCGCACAACCATGAGCTCAAGGCGCGCTGCGCCTATCTGAACGGTCTCGGCATCGAGTCGCTCGAATATCACGCGGCCAACGGCACGGACTTCACCGTGGGCATGATCCCGGAGGCGAAGTTCTGCGGCGGCGCGGAGGACACCATCGGCGGCGTGACCTTCAACCCCAACATGCCCACCGAGGAGTGCTTCATCTCCCCGATGCGCGGCGTGGCCGAGGGCATTGTCTACGCCTCCAAGCCGCTGAGCTGGCAGGGCGAGCTGATTGAAAACTTCTCCGTCCGCTTCTACGAGGGCAGGGCCGTTGAGGTGAAGGCCGAGCGCGGCGAGGAGCTGCTCAAGAAAATGATCTCCATGGACGAGGGCGCGGCCTATCTCGGCGAGTGCGCGCTCGTGCCCTGGAACAGCCCGATCAACGAGACGGGGCTTCTGTTTTATAACACGCTCTTTGACGAGAACGCCTGCTGCCATCTCGCGCTGGGCATGGGCTTCATCGACACGATTGAGGGCTACGAAAACCGGACGCTCGATCAAATGCGCGCCATGGGCGTGAACGACTCGATGATCCACGTGGACTTCATGATCGGCACGCCCGATCTCGCCATCACGGCGCACTGCCGCGACGGCAGAACCGTGAAGGTGTTTGAAAACGGCACCTGGGCGTTTGAGGTGTGATCCTCTCCCGCACCCAAACCTTCCCCTTGGGGGGAAGGTTTTTCTGGAGGTATCCCATGACCAAATCCCAACTCGAACGCGCCTCCGGCTGGTTTCGCGCAAAGCCGGGGCGCATCACGGCGCTGCAGCTGACAAACAAGCTCTGTGTCGGCAGCGCGGCGGCCGCCTTTTTCTATGGTGTGCTCCTGCGCCCGGGGCTGACTGACCCGAAGCTGACGCTGCGGCTCATTCTCACCTGCGGCGTGCCCTTCGTGCTGCTGAGCGCGGCGCGGCATTGGCTCGATCTCCCCCGCCCGTTCGAGGTCTACGAGATAGAGCCGCTCCTGCCGCGCGAGAGCCGGGGCCGGAGCTTTCCGAGCCGCCACGTGTTTTCCATCTGCGTGATCGGCACCTGCTTCTGCTGGCTCACGCCGTGGATCGGCGCGGCGCTGCTCGCGCTGGGCGCGGTGCTGAGCGTTCTTCGGGTCGTCTCCGGGGTGCATTTTCCCCGGGATGTGCTCGTCGGCGCGGCAGTCGGAATTCTGAGCGGCATCATCGGCTTCGGACTCGTGTAACACATTGTCAATAAAAACTCTGCGTGTCTTGCACCAGACACGCAGAGTTTTGTTATTTAGTGAACATTTGTGCAGTTTATCGTCCGTTAATTTTTGTGCAATCAGCACAATGTCGTTATTATAATAACAGATGAAACTGTTGAAAATAATTAATCCTTGTTGTAAACTATTGGCATACTATCGCAGAACCGCTGCTTGTGGGGAGCGGCAGTACTGCAAATTGACCAAAGTAAGGGAGCGAGCGTAAATGGAAAATTTGGATCTGAAAGTCATTGACGGGATCCTGGAGAAGTACAATTTCGACAACTCCAAGATCATCGCCATCATGCAGGAGGTGCAGGAGGAATACCGCTTTCTGCCGAAGGACGCGCTGACCTACATCGCCAAGAAGGTCGGCATGAGCGAGGCCAAGCTCTACGGCGTGGCCACGTTCTACTCCAACTTCTCTCTCGCGGGCAAGGGCAAGTACGTGCTGAAGGTATGTCGCGGCACGGCATGTCACGTCCGCAAGAGCGCGAACGTGCTCAAGGCGCTGTATGACGCCACGGGGCTGGACGAGACAAAGAGCACCACGGACGACGGGCTGATCTCCATTGAGGTCGTCAGCTGTCTCGGCGCGTGCGCGCTGTCCCCGGTCGTGATGGTCAACGACGTCATCCACGCCGCCATGAATGCGGACAAAGCCAGAGAGCTCGTGGAAGAGCTCAGAGCGGAGGGTTGAAAAGATGATGAATCGAATTGAATCTCCCGCCGCCCTCCAGGCGGCGCAGGCAAAGTATAAGGCCGCACTCGAGACCGAAAAGCGCCGCGTGCTGATCTGCACCGGCACCGGATGTCTCGCCAGCGGCGGACTGAAGATCTATGAGGCGCTGCAGGAAAGGCTCGCCTCCATGGGCATCGACTGCGAGGTGCAGCTCGACTGCAACAAGGAAGGCGACAAGGTCGGCCTGCGCAAGACCGGCTGCCACGGTCTGTGCGAGTTCGGCCCCATGCTCCGCATCGAGCCGGAGGGCTGGGTCTATGTGAAGGTTCGCCCCGAGGACGCAAGCGAGATCGCCGAGCGCACCGTGCGCGACGGCCAGTTCATCGAGCGTCTGGGCTATCGCCAGAACGACAAGACCTACCGCGCGCATGACGACATCCCCTTCTACCAGAAGCAGACCCGCCGCGTGCTCGAGCACTGCGACCAGATCGACGCGGAGTCTCTCGAGGATTATCTCGCGCTCGGCGGCTACAGCGCGGTCTGCAAGGCGCTCTTTGAGATGGAGCCCGAGCAGATCATTCAGGAAATCAGCGACTCCGGCATCCGCGGCCGCGGCGGCGCAGGCTTCCCCATGGGCAAGAAGTGGGCGCAGGTTGCCGCGCACAAGGACACCGAGAAATACATTGTCTGCAACGGCGACGAGGGCGACCCCGGCGCGTTCATGGACCGCTCCTGCATGGAGGATGATCCGCACCGTCTGCTCGAGGGCATGATCATCGCGGGCATCGCCACCGGCGCGGAGGACGGCTTCATTTACGTCCGTGCCGAGTACCCCACCGCTGTGGCGCGGCTGAAAAACGCCATCGCGCAGGCGGAGGCGGCGGGACTGCTGGGCGACAACATTCTCGGCAGCGGCAAGAACTTCCACATGCACATCAACCAGGGCGCGGGCGCGTTCGTCTGCGGCGAGGGCTCGGCGCTGACGGCCTCCATCGAGGGCAACCGCGGCATGCCGAGAACGAAGCCGCCGCGCACCGTCGACAAGGGCCTGTTTGAAAAGCCCACCTGCCTGAATAACGTCGAGACGCTCGCGAGCGTTTCCGGCATCATCGAAAACGGCTCGGAGTGGTATCGCTCCCTCGGCACCGAGGGCAGCTCCGGCACGAAGGCCTTCGCCCTCGCGGGCAACGTCGTGAACACCGGTCTGATCGAGGTGCCCATGGGCATCACGCTGCGCGAGGTCGTCTATGACATCGGCGGCGGCATCAAAAACGGCAAGAAGTTCAAGGCCGTGCAGATCGGCGGTCCCTCCGGCGGGTGCCTCACGGAAGAGCACATGGATCTCCCCATGGACTTCGACAGTCTGAAGAAGGTCGGCGCGATCATCGGCTCCGGCGGTCTCGTCGTCATGGACGAGGACACCTGCATGGTGAACATCGCCCAGTTCTTCATGAACTTCATCTGCGAGGAGTCCTGCGGCAAGTGCACGCCCTGCCGCGAAGGCACGACCCGCATGAACGACATTCTCAAGCGCATCACCAAGGGTGAGGGCGAGATGAGCGACATCGACGAGCTGCGCGATCTGGCGGAGACGATCAAGATTTCCTCCCTCTGCGGTCTCGGCAAAACCGCCCCGAACCCCGTGCTCTCCACGCTCGCAAACTTCGAGGACGAGTACATTGAGCACATCCGCGACAAGCACTGCCGCTGCGGCGTGTGCAAGGAGCTCAACAGCTTCTTCATCACCGACAAGTGCATCGGCTGCACGAAGTGCGCGCGCAGCTGCCCGGTCGGCGCGATCGTCGGCAACATGCGCGAGCGTCACGTCATCGACGCCGAGAAGTGCATCAAGTGCGGAACCTGCAAGGCCGGATGCCCGGTCGGCGCCATCAAGGAGGGTTAAGTCATGGCGGAAAAGAAAATGTTTATCGACGGCGTGGAATGTCCGTTCACCAATGAGCGCAACGTGCTCGAAGTCGCCAAAAACAACGGCATCGACATTCCCTCGCTTTGCTATTGCGAAAATCTCTCCATCTACGGCGGCTGCCGCATGTGCCTGGTGGAGAATGAGCGCGGCGCGCTCGACGCCGCCTGCTCCATGCAGCCGAGAGACGGTCTCGCCGTCTTCACGCACACGGAAAAGGTGCTCAAGAGCCGCCGCACCACGCTGCAGCTGCTCATGAGCAGCCACCGCGCCGAGTGCCTGACCTGCGATCAGTCCGGCAAGTGCAAGCTGCAGGAATACGCCCGGCGCTACGGCGTGGACGACACCCGCTTCAAGCACAACACCTACAGCCGCGAATATGCGGACCACTCCAGCCCCTGCATTGTGCGCGATCCCTCGAAGTGCATTCTCTGCGGTCTCTGCGTGCGCATGTGCGCCGAGGTGCAGAACATTGGCGCGATCGACTTCACCAAGCGCGGCAAGCAGGCCCTCGTCTCCCCCGGCTTCGGCAAGAAGATGATCGAGTCCAACTGTGTCGGCTGCGGCCAGTGCGCGGCGGTCTGCCCGACGGGTGCGATCACCATTAAAAATGAGATTCAGAAGTTCTGGGATATGCTGCAGGACCCGAACAAGAAGGTCGTTGTGCAGTTCGCCCCGTCCGTTCGCGTCGGCATGGCTGAGGAATTCGGTATGCCTGCCGACACCGCCGTGACCGGCAAGCTCGTCACCGCCCTGAAGCGCCTCGGTGCCGACGTGGTGTACGACACGAACCTCACCGCCGACCTCACAATCATGGAGGAGAGCGCAGAGTTCTTCCAGAAGGTCCAGAACGGCGACAAGCTGCCGCTGTTCACCTCCTGCTGCCCCGGATGGATTCAGCACGTGGAAAAGGCGCATCCGAACCTGATGCCGCAGGTCTCGACGGCCGGCTCTCCGATGGAAATGTTCGGCGCGGTCATCCGCAAGCAGTTCAAGGACGAGGACGTCTACTCCGTCGCGATCATGCCCTGCACGGCCAAGAAGTTCGAGGCCCAGCGCCCCGAGCTTGAAAAGGACGGTCAGCGCCTGATCGACCTCGTCATCACGACGAGCGAGCTCAACCGCATGATCAAGGCAGCCGGCATGGATCTGAAGTGCCTGCCCGACTCCGAGCCCGACGATCCGCTGGGCGATTACACCGGCGCCGGCGTCATCTTCGGCGTCACCGGCGGCGTCACGGGGGCTGTTATCCGCCGCGTGCTGGCGGACGCCTCGCCCGACACGATCCAGACCATCGCCGAGTGCGGCGTGCGCGGTCTCGAGG
>JAZQDI010000125.1:0-16263 GCA_045546715.1 Oscillospiraceae bacterium
GGCATCGCGATCAGCGTCTCCACCGTTTTTGTCAAGCAGCATTCCGTTCTGGATCTCATTGCCGGAGTTGGCTATGGATTCATTTTGTATCTGCTGCTCTATGTGCTGCTGAAAAAGCCCCTCGACCGGATCGGAAACAAACAACTGAAATAAGAAATAATGAACCCCGGAACCGAAACGGTTTCGGGGTTCAGACTGCAGTCAACTCCATAAGGCTCAGAAATAACTTGCATGGGGAGCGCGAGGGGATGGGATTCCCCTCGCAATATTGATTTTTCTCAGACGCCTTCAGGCGTCTGAGATTCAAGCTGTCGACTTTGTCGACAGCTTGAATCCCCGGAACCACTAAGTCGGAGGCCAAGCGGTCTTAGGAAGACAATGACTAGACCCAACTCCTTGGCCCACAGAACGACATGGCTACGACCCGACTTGATGGGATCCCCCTCGCAATATTGATTTTTCTCAGACGCCTTCAGGCGTCTGAGATTCAAGCTGTCGACTTTGTCGACAGCTTGAATCCCCGGAACCACTGGTTCCGGGGATTTGTCCTATGGGGGAGTGGTTACGCGAGCTTTTCCACTCTGCACGGCGTCTGGCGCCATTCGGAGTTACCGGTAAGCTTGTCGATCGCCTTGCGGTCGGTGAGGAAGTTTGCGTTCATATAGAGCTTCTTGCCCTGATAGTAGTTGCCGAAGTGGTGCGGCATCAGGCAGTAGCCGCGGGAGGCGCGCCACGAATACTCCACCGGGATCTCGATGCTGCCCCGGTTGGTGGAAAGACGAATTGTCTCTCCGTCTTCAAAGCCGAATTCCTTCGCGTCCTCGGGATTCATGAGCAGCGACCAGACCTTGTGGTATTTGTTCACGCCCGGATTTCGCATGGCGTTGTTCACGCCCGCCTCATAGCGGTAGCCGGAGGAGAGATACATGTTGTTGCCGTCCTTGAGCCGCAGCGCCTCGCGCTCAGCCTCGGGCGTGATGTATTCGTTCAGATAATCCTCGATCTCCTGACACCACAGGTGCATCTTCTTGTCCTTGTGCACCACATGCTTTTCCATCATATGGTCCTGATCGGCCATGCCGATGACCGCGCCCTCAGGGTGGGCAATCACTTCATCGAAGGCCGCGTCCGCGAGGCACCAGTCCTTAAACTTCGGAAGCTTGGAGAGAATCGGATATTTCTTCTCGTCGGGCTTCACGGTTGGAATTGCGCTCTTGTAGACCGGGCTTGTCATCAGAACTGCCCAGTTCATCGCCTGACCGCCGCTGCCCATGGCCTTGCCGAGTGTGAGGCAGATGATTGTGGCGGCCTGATCGAGATATTTGCCCTTTTCCTTCACGATCCACGCGACAACCTTGAGGAAATATTTGACCCGGTTGCCGGTGCGCACAGCCTCCGCCGCCGCGTCATAAAGGCTCTTCGGCAGCTCAGGGAGATAGCCCATGGCCTGCGTGAGCTCGGCGAAAATCGTTGCGTCGTCCTTTGCCTCGCCGAAGGGCTGGATGATGCGGCGTCGGCATCCGAAGACGACCTCGGGCCAGTTGAGCGTGAACATGTCGAAGTCACCGTCCGCCTCATAGGCGCTCATGCTGGGGAGAATGTAGTCGGCGAGCATCGTCGTCTCGGTCATGACGCAGTCGACCGCAACAAAGAGATCCAGCTTCTTGAGCGCTTCTTCCATGGCCTGCGAATCGGGATAGCTGCGCGCGGGATTGGACAGTACGCAGAACGCCTGACGGATGCGGTCCTCATTGTCGCCCAGCACCTCGTCCGGGAACACGCCCTCCGGGAACACACAGGACACCGGGAAGCGGTTCGTCACCGGCGTGCGCCAGGTCTTGGGGTCGAGCTCGTTGGAGTTATCGAGATAGAGCACACGCTCGGGCATCACACTGCCGCCCTTCACGAGCGCCATGCCACAGACGATGGCGAGCGTGAGACAGAGATAGCTGCTGGTGGTGGAGTGGCGGCCGAAATAGAGGCCGAGATCGCGGTGCATGCTCCATTTTTTCGTTGTGAGAATGCGGGCGAACTCTTCCGCCTGCGCGCGTTCAATTTTGCAGATCTCGAGCGCAGCGTCAATATCAAAGTTCAAAAACCAGCTTCTGGCCTGCGCCCAGTCCTTGGTGTACTTCGCGAGATATTCCTTGTCCTCCCACTCGTTTTCAATGATCAGAGAGATCAGAGCGCGCAGGAACAGGGAGTCGGAGCCGATGGCGGGGCGGATGTGCATATCTGCCATGCGCGCGGTCTCACTCATGCGCGGGTCAACGGCGATGACCATTTTATCTGCCGCCTGCGAGAAGCTGCGGATGGTGCGCTTTGCGTTCGGCATCTGATGGGAGACATAGGCGTTTGAGCCCCAGTAGACGATGACCTCACTGTGGAGATCGTCCGGCTCGAGGAAGTGGAACTGGTAGCCGAAAATGCGGCCGTGGCTCCACCAGTCGCCCATGAACTCAACGCCGATGGGGTTGAAGAAATACTGCGTGCCGATGGCAAACATCAGCGGTTTCATGGTGGCAGCGGGCGTCGTGATGGAGTAGGTGCCGCCGCCAATGAAGGCGGTGGAGCGCGGACCGTGCTTGTCCACGATGGCGCGAGCCTTTTCGCCGATTTCCTTATATGCCTGCTCCCAGCTGATCCGCTCGAAGTGATCGCCGACCTTCTTCATCGGATACTCAAGCCGGTCGCGGTTTTCCACGAAGTATTTCGCGCTGCGGCCCTTGCGGCAGCAATAGCCGTTCGAGCGCGGGCTTGACGGATCGGGGCGCACGTTGATAATCTTGTTGTCTTCGACCTCCATCTCGAGGCCGCAGGTGACGGCGCAGAGGTTGCACCATGTCTTTTTCCATTCGCTCATGACAGGAACCTCCTTATGCGATAACGCGGACAATGTCTGCGTCCAGAACTTGTTTCAGCTGCGCGGGATTGTGGCATACGGCGCATTTGAGCGTCTTGCGGCCAACCTTGATCTCATAGATCTCGGCCTCGCTGTCGCGGTTCCACTGCACGGCTTCGAGCACCTTGCCGTATTTGCCGCTCGGCGCGTCGAAGGTCAGAATGTCCGGCGCGGCGGTGCGCTGCGGGTTCGGTTCGGCGCCGGTGCGCACCATGATGCGGTAGAGCTCGCGCGCATTGATCGCAAAGTCTGCGCATCCGGTCTCATAGACCTCGGAAGCTTCCGGGCCGACGGCGCCGAAGCAGGCGGTCTTGTCCGCACCGAGGGTTTCCTTCGCGAGCTTGCCAAAGACGCTCACAGCGGAGGGCATGAAGACGAAACGGTCGGCGTATTCGGCATAATCGCGCTCGAGGAGCTTTTTCGCGGCAAGGGAGTCGGCCACGATGGCAGGACCTTTTTTCAGACGGGCGTCCAGCAGCTTTTCCGCTTCCGCAGCGGTGATTGCACGGATATCGTCCGCGTTCACGATGGCCTTGAAGCCAAGCTTTTTGAGCGCGCCGACAATCTGCTCGAGGGTGACGGGCACCTGCTGTCTCGGCCAGATGCGCGCAAGCTCCGGAATGAGCGCCGCATCCGCCATGGCGACGGATTTCACTCCGTAGGTGTGGGTGAGATCCAGCATCTCATCCTTGCGCTCTTTGACGAAGATCGCGCCGGTCGGGCAGACCTCCACGCAGCGCGCGCAGCCGATGCAGCGGCTCTCGGCCAGGGGCTTTTCAAAGGCAGTGCCGATCTTCACCGCGCTGCCGCGGCCGGAGGCAGCGAGGTTGTGCACGGTCTGCACATTCGCGCAGACGTCCACGCAGCGCTTGCACTTGATGCACTTGTTCGGATTGCGGACGATGACGCTGCTGTCGTCCACGGGGTATTGATTGTGCTTCTGCTCGAAGGGCAGTTGGTCGACTCCATACTCACGGGCAAGATTCTGCAGGTCACAAAAGCCGTCGCGCTCGCAGTCGCAGAAGAAGCACCATTCGCAGAATTTCGGATCGAGGTCAGCACACTTCGTGCTGCCGATGCGCAGACAGTGGTGGCAGTCCACGCTGTGGTCGCTCAAAAGCAGCTGCAGGGTCAGCTTGCGGGACTTGCGCACGGCCTCGGTGTTGGTATGCACGACCATGCCCTCTTTGACCTTCGCGGCGCAGGCGTGCTGGAAGGTCCGCGCGCCCTCCACCTCGACGACGCACATGCGGCAGGAGGCGTGGGGCTCGAGCTTTTCGAGGAAACACAGGGTCGGGATATAGATATCATTCGCTTTTGCGGCGGCGAGGATGGTCGTCCCGGCAGGAACGCTGATCGCCTTGCCGTCAATGGTCAGATTCACGTTTGCCATCTCTCAAGCCTCCTTTCTCAGCTTCGCGTCAAAGTCCTCGGGGAAGAGTTTCAATGCGCTCATGAACGCGGTCGTCGCGCTCTGGCCCAGCGGGCAGAAGCAGGACATTTTCATGTAGTCGCTCATGGATTCGATGAGTTCAATGTCGGCTTTGGTGCCGTCACCGGCGGCGAGCTTCTCCATGATCTCCGCAATGCGCATCGTGCCCTCGCGGCAGGGGGAACACTTGCCGCAGGATTCGTGGCGGTAGAATTTCGCGATCTCGGCGAGAATGTCCACAATGTTGTGCGTCTCGTCGATGACGTACACCGCGCCGGAGCCGAGGGAAGCGCCGATGGCGCGGATGGAGTCAAAATCAATCGGGGTATCGAGCTGATCGGGCGTCACAAAACCGCAGCTCGAGCCGCCGAGCTGGATGGCTTTCAGCTTTTTGCCGTCCTTGACGCCGCCGCCGAAGCCCTCGACGACATCGCGCAGTGTGGCATTCGTCGGTACTTCCACACAGACCTTGTTTACCACATCGCCGCTCATGCACATGAGCTTCGTGCCGGGATACTTCTCAGAGCCGATGGCGCCGAACCAGTCCGCGCCTTTATTGATGATCTCCGGGATGACGGCAAAGGTCTCAACGTTGTTGACAATCGTCGGCTTCTTGTGGAGTCCTGCCACCGCCATGGACGGAGGCTTGAGTCTGGGCTCACCGCGAACGCCCTCAAGGGAGTTCACGATCGCTGTGCCCTCACCACAGACGTAAGCGCCCGCGCCGGAGACAACCTTGATGACCGTGTCGCTGCAGAGGCCCTTTTCCTCGGCCTGCTTCACAGCATTTCTAAGCAATTTGATGGAGTTTTCATACTCGCCGCGGACGTAGATGAAGCACTCTTTGGCGCCGACGGCGTAGGCGCCGATCAGGATGCCCTCGATGACGGTGTGCGGATCGCCCTCCATGATGACGCGATCCTTGTACGTGCCCGGCTCGCCCTCGTCGGCGTTGCAGACGATATATTTCACTTCGCTGTCGTTCTTATAGGCGCTGCTCCACTTCTTACCGGTGGGGAACGCCGCACCGCCGCGTCCGCGCAGACGGCTCGTCTCTTCGATGGTCACGATCAGCTCGCCACGATCCATCGTACGCGCGGTTTTCAGAGCCTCATAACCGCCGGCCTTGATATAGTCGTCAATGGACATGGGGTCGATGTGACCCACGTTGCGGAGTGCAATTCTCACTTCGTTCATTTGGCACCTCCCAGAATCTCAGGGATCTTGTCCGGGGCCACGTTGGTGAGCAGCTCACCGTTTAAGAGCATGCTGGGCGCGGCCTGGCACTGGCCGAGGCACTCCACCCAGCCGAGGGAGTATTTCCCGTCACTCTCGCCGAGCTTCACGCCGGTCGCCTTTTCCAGTGCGGCAACCAGCGCGGCGTTCCCGCCGGAGTGGCAGGCCGTGCCGCGGCAGACGCGGATTTCTACCTGTGCAGGCTTTTCAAACCGCAGCATGGAATAAAAGCTCGCCGCGTCATAGAGCTCCGCCTCGCTCACGCCCACGTGGTCCGCGAGCGCTGCCAGCGCGCCTTCGCTCACATAGCCCTCGTTCTTCTGCAGTGCCAGCAGCGCGTCCAGAAGACCGCCGTCTGCCAGAGAGGTTTGAATGATTTTTTCATAAGAAGCCATGGTTTTTCGCCTCCAATTTGGTTTCTGATCCCATTTTATAAAGAGAAAAACCGCCCGTCAATTCCTTGACAAGCGATTCTAAAATACTCACAAAAATCCTGTTTCATCTTTCACGCTGAAATCGCCGGAGCCGTCCCGTGCCGCGGGACAGTTCCGGCGATATGTCTCATTTGATTGTGTCTGCTGCATCCAGCTGCGCCTGCGTCCAGCGATATTCCGGCGCAAGATCCACCAGTGCCTCCGTGATCTGCCGCGACCGCGCGCGAACAGGGAAGCGGCCATCCCGCGCAGCCCATTCATAGATCGCGTGATAGACCATGTCAACCATCAGCGGTCCGAGAAGCTCCGGCGGCTCCTTGCTTCGGATCAGCCCGGTTTTCTGGCAGTTTCGCGTCAGTCGGATGAACCATGCGTCCACGCTGTGTCCGAGAGAGAGCAGATCGACGTCTCCCTGTACCGCCAGAGACATGATGGTTGCCATGAGCTCCGGACCAAGCTGCCGAGCGAGCGAAATATACCGATCGCCGATGATCCACATGCGGTCAAAGTCATTCTGCGCGGCGAGCAGCTCCTCCACACTCACGATGGAGTTGGTGTCTGTGTGCTCAAAAACGTCAAGGATAATATCCTTCTTTGTGGAAAAGATTCGGTAGAAGCTTGACCTTGCCACGCCCGCCGCCTGACAGATATCGTTCACAGAAACCTTGTCGTAGCCTTCCGTGCGAAACAGTTCAATCCCAGCCTCCACAATTTTGCTTTTCAGCTTACTGCCAGATTCCATGTCTCCACCTCCGGACAGAATGTCCTGTCTGTGAGACAGTATATCCTTACAGTCGTTTTCTGTCAATGAAATCAGAATTCTCTTTTCTCATAAAACCGGATGGAGAGCAGCCAGGATAAGGCATAAATGACGATGCCGATGAGGGGAACCAGTTTCATAACCGCAGGCAGTTCGCTTTGCATCAGCTCCGGCGCGAGACCGGCGGAGGCGCCCGATGCTCCGCCGATGAGCACCAGAGTCACATAGTACCAGAGACGCCCTTTTTCCACGCCGAACTTGAACATCATCGGCAGACTGACCGCGCTGATGAACAGCGACAGACCGTAGATGCTCCCGAGCATGGAGAAAAGCGCGCCGGCAGAATAGCGGCGTATGATCAGATGCGCAAGCGCGGTGATCAAAAGGAGGCCAGTCATGCTGATCAGCCCCAGCAGATACTTCACGCTCACAAGCTGTGCTCTGGTCACCGGCAGCGAACCGCTGAATTCCTGCCATCGGCAGCGCTCATCATAGCTCAGCAGTGTGGACGGCAACAGTCCGGAAATCATAATCGGCATCAGCAGGAAAATGATATTGTCCTGCGAAAGCAAGCTCATAATGATGAACACGATACAAATCAGTAGAAATACCCGCGATGCACGCCAGAGCGTAAGCAGTTCTTTTATCATCAGACCCTTCATCTCGTCTCGCCTCCTTTTACCATAAATACAAACAGCTCTTCGATACCGATGGGGGAGAGCGCCAAATTTCCGGAAGCTTCCCGCCGAAGGATAACCTCCGCCCCGTAGGGGGTTTCTTTTTTGCCGATGACTGCGGACGGATCCAGCGTGTGCAGCGTTTCCAGATCACAGCGCAGAAGACCGTATTGCTCATACAGCGCGTCCTTCTCTTCGCACAGGAGCAGCTGACCCCTGTGCAGGAAAGCAATGTAATCGCAGAGCTTTTCCAGATCGCTCACAATATGACTGGAGAGCAGGATGCTGTGCTCCGGCGATCGGGTAAACTCCGAGAGCATATCGACGACCTCGTCTCGCACCACCGGGTCAAGCCCCGACGTGGGCTCATCGAGAATCAGCAGCTTTGCGTTGTGACTCATGGCGGCGGCAATGGCGAGCTTCATTTTCATGCCCTTGGAAAAATCGCTGAATTTCTTCGTCTGCGGCAGCGCAAAGCGCTCCATAAGATCCTTCCATGCCGCATCGTCCCAGCTGCGGTAAATGTCCTTCAGGCAGCTTCGGATTTCGCCCGCATTCAGCATGCTCGGAAACCCGGGCTCATCCAACACCACGCCAATGTCGTTTTTGTCCAGCTTTTTTGCGTCCTGTCCGAGAATGGAAATGTGTCCGCCCTCAGCGCGCAGCAGACCGAGCAGCAACTTGATGGTTGTGGTTTTCCCGGCTCCGTTCTCGCCCACGAGACCGAGAATCGTGCCCTCCGGCACGGAGAGATTCACCGGACCGAGCGTAAAGTCCGGAAATGACTTCTTGAGTCCCTTCAGTTCAATTGCATTCATCCGATTTCCTCCATTGCATCGTGCAGCATATCGCGCACGTCATCCTCCGTGAGATCACAGCGTCTGGCAAGCGCGGCGGCCTCCGCGAGCGCATCTTCCAGCTTCTTCAGATGTTCCTCGCGCAGCAGCGCCGGGTTCAGCCCCGCCACGAAGCAGCCCTTGGCGGGAAGTGTGTAGATATATCCCTCGCGCTCCAATTCTTCGTAAGCCCGCTTTGTCGTAATCACGCTGATGCGCAGATCCTTCGCAAGATTCCGCATCGAGGGAAGCGGTTCATCCGCGCAGAGACGCCCGGAGAGAATTTGATCGCGAATCTGCGCGCAAATCTGACTGTAAATCGGTTCGCCGCTCTGGTTATTCAATAGGATGGTCATTTCATCACCTCTGCCGAGTCTGTATATATACAGTATACACAGTATACACAAAAAGTCAAGCCCGATTGAGAATCGGACTTGCTTGTATGATTTACCAAAGTTCCGTCCACGGGTCGATTTCCGGAGGGTCGGCCTCGAAGCAGAGAATTTCTTCTGTTTCCGGGTGCGCAAAATGAAGGCAGTGGCTCCAGAGTGCAATTGGACCGGGATCGTCCAGCGTGCTGTATTTCCGGTCGCCCCAGAGGGGAAGTCCCCGGCTGGAGAATTGGCAGCGGATCTGGTGCGTGCGCCCGGTCTGGAGAAAAATCTTCACGAGCGAAAGTCCGCCGCCGCTTGCGAGTACTTCGTAGTCGAGAACGGCCTTCTGCACGCCCTTGCCGGGCTTCGTCGTCACGAAGGTTTTGCGCTCCTTGGGATCTCGATCGAGCAGATCCCGGTAGGTTCCGGAGAGTGTTTCCGGCTCACCGTGCACGACAGCCAGATATGTCTTGCCGAAGTCGTGGGCGCGAATCTGCTCCGAGAGCTTTGACGCTGCCGCGGGCGTTCTCGCAAGCACCATGAGCCCCGACACCACGCGGTCGAGCCTGTGCACCGTGCGCACACAGGCCTTTGGATCGCCGAGCGCCACGCGCGCCAGCTCCGGCACGCCGCCCGGTTCATCGGTGGAGAGTACGCCGGCGGGCTTGATGACGACCATGATAGAGTTGTCTTGATAGATAATTTTCATAGTTTTTCGAGAGTGGAAAGTTGAGAGTGGAGAGTGGAGAGTGGAGTTTTCCGTATCTCCACTCTCCACGGTCTGCGTTTCACTTCAGCTGATTTTCAAAGTTTCCCAAAGCGTATTCAGGTAGTCCAGCGTGTCCTGATCCAGATTGCGGTATGCGTACCGGTTGAACAGCTCTGAGAAGTCATCGGTGAAGCGATAGAGAATCTCCATGGTCTCTTCGCCCATCTCATCGATGTAGTCCTCGTTCTCATAGACCAGGCTGTTGGGGCTTGCGTAGTAAATGTACTCCGCATTTGCCACGGCGGGCTCCTCGCTCAGCATATAGTTGATGAAGATCTCCGCCAGCTCCTGATGCTGGCAGCCCTTGGGGATGCACATGGCGTCCACGAAGAAATTGGTCGGCTCCGGATAGTAGAACTGCAGATCCACGTTCTCCGACTGCGAATCGATCATCGTGAAGTAGTCGCCGGCGTAGTAGGCAGCGATGGCAGCCTCACCAGACTCCATCATGTTGTAAATCTCATCCATGACGTAGCTCTTCACGAGCGGGTGCTGCTCGGCGAGCTGCTCGAGCGCAGCGTCCCACACGGCGTGATCCGTGGTATTCACATCTTCGCCCGCGCGATAGATGGCAGTGCCAAAGGCGTCGCGGGAGTTGTTGAACTGCAGGATGTTTCCGGCGTATTTCGGGTTCCACATCAGATCCCACGTGCCAAGATCTGCCTCGTCCACCTGATTGGCGTCGTAAATGATGCCGATAACGCCGTAGGTATAGGGCACGGTGTAGACGTCGTCCGGGTCATAGTAAAGACCGCGAAAGCTCTCGGAAATGTACTGGTAGTTCGGAATATTCGCGTAGTTGAGCGGAACGAGCATATCCTCCGCCGCCATGCGGGCGATCATGTAATCCGAGGGGATCACGAGATCATAGCTCACGGCGCCGCTCTTGAGCTTGGCGTACATGTCCTCGTTCGAGGCGTAGGTTTCATAGTTGACCTTCACCGGATAACCGTATTCCTCAAGGTACCATTCCTCAAACGTCTTGATCGTGTCGAGCGTATCCTCCGAGCCGTCGGAGATGTATTCGCCCCAGTTATAGACGTTCAGCTCCACAGGCTTCGGCCGCGTGATGCCGATGGCGGCGATGATCACAATGGTGAGACCGAGAATGGTGCCGACGATGGCCATGGCGCGCTTGTTGTTATCGCCGGTCGAGCGACGGGGCGCCTTGCCTTTGGCGGCGCGCTTTGCCTGCCGTGCCTCCTTCATGCGGCGGCTGTCGTCCTCGTCCACGAGGTTGGTGAGCAGCAGCAGCGCGAGGATCGTGAAGAAGATAATCGTTGCGAGCGCGTACATTTTCGGCGTCACGGTCTTCTTCGTCATGTTGTAAATGCGGATGGGCAGCGTCTGGAAGCCGTTGCCCTGCGTGAAGTAACTGATCACGAAGTCGTCAAGCGACAGCGTGAAGGCCATCATGAGACCAGTGATGATGCCTGAGAGAATTTCCGGCACCTCCACGCGGAAGAATGCGCGCACCGGCGTACAGCCCAGATCCATTGCCGCCTCCGGAAGGGAGGGGTCCATCTGCTGCAGCTTCGGCAGAACCTGCAGGATGACGTAAGGAAGGCAGAAGGTGATGTGCGCAATGAGCATCGTCCAGAAGCTGAGACTTGTGCTCAGACCGAACAGCCGTCCCACAAACACGAACATGAGCATCAGGCTGATGCCGGTGATGATGTCCGGGTTCATCATGGGGATGTTGGTCACGGTATCATAGGCCGCCTTGAGATACTTCTTCCGCAGCCGGTGGATGCCCACAGCGGCGGCGGTGCCCATGGCGGTGGAGACGATGGAGGCTGTCACGGCGAGTACCAGCGTGTTTTGCAGCGCTCGCAGCGTCTCCTCGTCCTTAAACAGCTCGCGGTACCACTTGAGCGAAAAGTCGGAGAACACACTCAGACTCTTCGTGGCGTTGAAGCTGAACACCAGCAGAATCACAATCGGCGCGAAGAGAAACAGAAAGATGATCGCGGTGTAAATTTTTGCGGAGGGTTTCATTTTCATCTCACACACCTCCCGCCACGCTCTTGTCGGTATAGCGCTTCATAAGCGCCATGGCGATGAGCAGAATCACCATGAGAATAAAGGCGATGGCCGCGGCAAAGTGGAGATTGTTTGCCACATACTGGCCCTCAATGGCGTCGCCGATGAGGAAGAATTTGCCGTTGCCGAGCTTCTGAGAGATATAGAATGTGCTGATGGAGGGGATGAGTACCATCGTAACGCCCGAGACCACGCCCGGCAGACTCAGCGGCCAGACCACACGTCGCAGGGTGGAGATGTTGTTGCAGCCCAGATCATGCGCTGCCTCCAGCAGCCGGTCGTCCAGCTTCGCGAGGATGGAATAGATGGGCATGATCATATACGGCAGATAGTCATAGACCATGCCGATCACGACGGCGCTCTCTGTGCCGATGATGTGCAGCCGTCCGAGATGGAGGCTGGAGAGGAGATTGTTCAGCAGTCCGGTGTCCTGCAGGATGGTCATCCAGGCATAGGTACGGATCAGGAAGTTCATCCACATGGGGATCATGATGAGCGTGATGATCGTTTTCTGCACCTTGGGACGGGCGCGGGCAATGATGTAGGCAATGGGATAGCCCATGATGAGGCACACGATCGTGGAGATCACGGCGAGCTTCACCGAGCGCCAGAAGATCACCATGTAGGTGTGTATCTGCAGCGTCTCGCCGTTGTCACCGGTCACGGTGCTCTTGGCGGTGAAAAACTTGGTGATGTTCTCCAGCGTGAACTGCATGTTGTTGTCAGTAAAGGCGTAATATGCCACAAAGATCAGCGGAACCAGAATGAACAGCAGCGCCCACACGGAATACGGGGCGATCGCCATCTGGGTCACGCGGCTTTTCCGGTTCGTCATTCCTCGTCCTCGCTTTCCGCATCGGAGAGTTCGTCCATCTCCATGCTGTAGGAGGAGTAGTCGCCGAACATGCCGGAATACTCAGACTTCTTCATGATGTGGATCGCGTCGGGCTCGATGTAAATGCCCACGTTTTCGCCCTCGCCCACGAAGTCGGTTGTCTGGATCATCCACTTGAAGCCGTTGATGTCCACGATGATTTCATAGTGTACGCCCATGAAGGTCACGCTCGTCACGAGACCCTGCAGCATGCCTTTTTCGAGCGGAACGATATCCACGTCTTCGGGGCGCACCACAACGTCGACCGCTTCGTTTTTCGCAAAGCCCTTGTCCACGCATTCGAAGGTGTGACCGGAGAAGGTGACCTTGAAGTCTTCGCGCATGATGCCGTCGACGATGTTGCTCTCACCGATGAAGTCCGCGACAAAGGCGTTCTGCGGCTCATTATAAATATCCGTGGGCGTACCGATCTGCTGGATGCGGCCCTCCGCCATGACAACAATCGTGTCAGACATGCTCAGCGCCTCTTCCTGATCGTGCGTCACGAAGACGAAGGTAATGCCGGTGGCCTTCTGAATGTTTTTCAGCTCCTGCTGCATGTCCTTGCGCAGCTTGAGGTCGAGCGCGCCGAGCGGCTCGTCGAGCAGAAGCACCTGCGGATGATTCACCAGAGCGCGGGCGATGGCGACGCGCTGCTGCTGACCGCCGGAGAGACGGGTCACATTGCGCTTTTCAAAGCCCGTGAGCTTCACGAGGCGCAGCATTTCCGTCACCTTCTGGTCGATCTCGTCCTTCGGTACCTTCTTCTCCTTCAGCGGAAAGGCCACGTTGTCATAAACGTTCAGATGGGGAAAGAGCGCATAGCGCTGAAACACCGTGTTCACGTTGCGCTTGTGCGCGGGCAGATCGTTAATACGCTCTCCGAGGAAAATCACATCGCCTGTGTCCGGCGTTTCAAAGCCGCCGATCATGCGCAGCGTCGTGGTTTTGCCGCAGCCGGAGGGGCCCAGCAGTGTCAGAAATTCATTGTCATAAATGCTCAGATCGATATGATCGAGCACCGTCTCACCGTCAAAAGCCTTGGAGACGCCCTTGAGCTCAATGATCTTTTTTCCCTTGTCCATGTCTTTTCTTCCTCTCTGCGCGATGATGAGCATAAAAAAACGCAAGCCCCGGCCACAAAACACCGTGCGCTTGCGAAACATCCCGCCTGAACGAAAAAACGTTCCGGCAGGGGAGAATGTTCATTTCAGTCTTGAGAGTCTATATAGCAAAGATACTTTTACTACTCTTATTGACCATTTCACAAGGCTTGGTTATCAAGTGACCAACTGTAAAACTTGAGCTTTTAACTCAATCAATAAGGCAACAGAAGTTGCCAACCGCGCTGCGGTATTCGGCATTCGACCCGGCTGTCCGTGTGGCCTTAGCCCTCGGAGGAGGGCGGTCGCATCTTGCTTCGAAAGACTCCAAAAAGACTTCCAATTGAGACGACTTATTCTAACAGAAATTTACACAATTGTCAATCGGGAAACGTTAGGACAAAATGGAATGAAAGGGTAATCCGGCCGATGTATCCCAAAGAAAACTAATTAAATAATTTCAATTATCAGTTAGTCAGATAGAAACCAAAACGGTTGAAATTTGTCGCTTAACGTGCTAATATAAATCAATAAAAAGGTTTTACTGGTTATTACTGGCAGAAAGAGGCGAAGTTCCATGAAATTTATCGCTCTTCAGGCGGAATCGACCGCGCCGGAAAAGACGGCACTGGAAGCTGAATATGAAAACGCGGCGGATTTCACGCCCGCGCGCATCGGCCAGACGCGGTTCTTCTTCAAAACCGGGCGGAAGATCTATTATATCCCGCTCAATGAGATCACTCGCTGCTTTCGTCGGGTTGAGCTTGTGAACGCCCGGATGGGCTGCTGTAATCAGGGCCTGCCCATGGAGAGCGTGGTTATCTGCGGGGAGGGGGAGAAGGAGCTCGCGCAGATCCGCCTCGCCACCGAGCGCATGGGAAAGTCGCTGCTCTCCGCGCTCGAGACTGCATGTCCGGAGGCGCAGTTCGGATATGTTCGTGCGCCGGATCAGACCAGCGCAGTGCGTCAAATTTGACCACTTTTCATAAAAAGGTGATAAAAACACAGATTTCCCCACATTATTGTTAAAAAAACTTCAATTTCCTCTTGCGTTTCTGTGCATAAAGGACTAAAATACACTTTGGAAATTGTAAAGATGGACGGAGAGAACTCCCATGACTCCCTTGGAAGCGCTGGAGCGGCTGCTCCGCTCTTATACACGATATTACGACATGAATCCAGAACCGCCGGCGCCGTTTGCCGCCGCGGCAGAATTTCACAGTCACGGAGAATCATATCTTCTTGTGAAGTCTGCCAAGCTCTGGGAGATGGACAGCAATGAGTTCGTCTATTTCTCAGCGGAGGACAGCTTTTCCGCCGAAGAGCTTTCCCGGCGCATCGAGGCAGGCTGGGATCATGCCATGCCCCAGATTCATCCCGGAGAAAACCACCGCAACAGTGATGTGACGGTGATCTTCCTTGTCGATTCGCTCAGCGACGATGCGCGCAGACTCCTGCGGCGCACTGTCCGCAGCAAGGGCTATCGCCACGGGCTGGAGGGCTGGAGCAATTTACGACTTGGTGCAATCGAGCTCTCTTCCGGCCGCGTCACCGTAAACCGCCACGGGCGCGACCTCAAGAAACTCCTTGGCAATATTCTCAAATCATAGAGTAGGAGAGTGAGAGAAATGACTGCTGTCTTGATTATTCTTGCAGCTATCGTTCTGCTGGTCATCGGCTATGTGACTTATGGCTCCTGGCTTGCAAAGCAGTGGGGCGTCGATCCCAAGCGTCCGACCCCCGCACACACCATGACCGACGGCGTGGACTACGTCGCGGCCAAACCGGCGGTCCTGATGGGCCACCACTTCTCGTCCATCGCGGGCGCAGGCCCCATTAACGGTCCCATCCAGGCGGCGGTTTTCGGTTGGGTTCCCGTGTTCCTGTGGTGCGTTCTGGGCGGCATTTTTGTCGGCGGTGTCCATGATTTCGGCGCCCTGTTCGCTTCCACACGTCATGAAGGCAAGTCCGTCGGAGAAATTATCGGCGACACCATGGGCAAGAAGGCCAAGACCCTCTTCCTCATCTTTGCGCTGCTGGTTCTGATTCTTGTCATCGCGTCCTTTGTCAACGTCGTGGCCGGTACCTTTATGGACAATGAAGCGGCTTCTGTCATCACCACCGGCGCTGCCGTCACCGGCAACGACTCAACGGCCATGATCTCCATGCTGTTCATCGTGCTCGCCATCATCTACGGCCTGCTCACGAACCGCGCCGGCATGGGCACCCTGCCCGCCACCATCATCGGCCTGATCGGCGTTGTTGCGATTGTGTTCTTTGGCCTGAAGGTCGGCCTCGCGTTCAACCGCACCACCTGGATCATCCTGATCGGCCTGTACATCACGATCGCTTCTCTGGTTCCCGTGTGGATTCTGCTGCAGCCTCGTGACTATCTGTCCAGCTATCTGCTTTACGCCATGATGCTCATCGCTGTCTTCGGCATCATCCTTGCCGCTGTCACGAAGAGCGCCACCTTCCAGGTTCCGGCGTTCACCGGCTGGAAGCTCGCCAACGGCAGCACCCTGTTCCCGGCTCTGTTCATCACCGTCGCCTGCGGCGCCTGCTCCGGCTTCCACAGCCTGATCGCCTCCGGCACCACCGCCAAGCAGCTCGACAACGAAGCGCACGCCAAGCCCATCGGCTACGGCGCCATGCTCATCGAGTCCGCTCTGGGCATCATCTCCCTGATCGCCGTCGGCATGGTGTTCGACAAGTGGACCGGCGATGCCAACCCCTTCGGTTCTCCGTCCGCCGCGTTCGCCGGCGGTATCGCCACCATGTTTGGCGTTTCCACCTCTGCTGTCTACGGCACCATTTATGCTC
>JAZQDI010000126.1:0-2798 GCA_045546715.1 Oscillospiraceae bacterium
AACGCCGATTTCGACACCGGCTTCATGTCCGACGCCTGCCACAAGGCGGGCATTCCCTTCGATCCGATCTATCTCGACACGCTCCCGATGGCGCAGTTTCTCCTGCCCGATCTCAAGCGGCACAAGCTCGATCTGGTCTCCAGCCGCCTGAGCCTGCCGGAGTTCAACCACCACCGCGCCTCGGACGACGCCATGGTCGTCGCCCGTATCATGGAGCGCTTCATCCCCATGTTCGCGGAAAAGGGCGCGAGGACGCTCGGCGAGATGAACGCGCTTGTCAATGAGGGGCTCGCTTCCCGCCGCCGCGCGCGCCACATTTCCATTCTGGTCAAAAACAAGACCGGGCTGAAGAATCTCTATGAGATCATCTCCCGGTCCTATCTCAAATATTTCAAGCGCAATCCCACCATCCCCAAGAGCGTGCTCTCGGAGTTTCGCGAGGGGCTGATCCTCGGCTCCGCCTGCGAAGCGGGCGAGCTCTTTGACGCCGTGCTCTACGGCAAGAGCCTTCCGGAGCTGCGGCGCATCGGCGGCTTCTATGATTACTTTGAGATCATGCCGCTGGCGAACAACCGCTTCCTTGTGGAAAACGGCACCGTGCGCGACGACGAGAGTCTGCGCGAATTAACCCGCCGCATCCTTGCGCTCGGGCGTGAGATGGGAAAGACCGTTGTCGCCACCGGCGACGTCCACTTCCTCGAGCCGGAGCAGGAGATCTATCGCCATGTGCTGCTCGGCGCGAAGGGCTTTTCCGATGCGGACAAGGACATGCCGCTCTATTTCCGCACGACGGACGACATGCTGCAGGAGTTTTCCTATCTCGGCGAGGAGACGGCGAAGGAAGTCGTCGTCAAAAACACCGTCGCCATCGCCGATCAGGTGGAGACCTTCGAGCTGCTGCCGAAGGACCTCTTTCCGCCGAAGATCGAAAACTCCGCCGAGGAGCTCAAGAGCCTCGTCTACGGCAAGATGCACGCCATGTATGGCGAAAACCCGCCCGAGATCATCACCTCCCGCGTGGAGACCGAGCTGCACGACATTCTCTCCCGCGGCTATGACGTCATTTACATGTCCGCCCAGAAGCTTGTGGCAAACTCGCTCGAGCACGGCTATCTGGTCGGCAGCCGAGGCAGCGTCGGCTCGTCCCTCGTCGCCTTCTTCTCCGGCATCACGGAGGTCAACTCCCTGCCGGCGCACTATGTCTGCCCGAACTGTCAGCACACGGATTTTGAGTCCGGCGCGGGCTACGGCTGCGGCGCTGACATGCCGGACAAGGTCTGCCCCCACTGCGGCACCGAGATGACCAAGGCCGGTTTTGACATTCCGTTTGAAACCTTCCTCGGCTTCGGCGGCGACAAGGTCCCCGATATCGACCTGAACTTCTCCGGCGAATATCAGGGCAGAGCCCACAAATATACTGAGGAGCTCTTCGGCTCCGACCACGTGTTCCGCGCCGGCACGATCGGCACGCTCGCGGAGAAGACGGCCTATGGCTACGTCCTCAAATACGCCGAGGAGCGCGGGCTCGAGATTCCCTCCGCCGAGAAGGACCGTCTCGCCATGGGCTGCGTCGGCGTCAAGCGCACGACCGGTCAGCACCCCGGCGGTCTCGTCGTCATCCCGCAGGATATGGACGTCACGGATTTCTGCCCCGTGCAGCATCCGGCGGACGATCCCAACAGCGACATTATCACCACGCATTTCGAGTATCACTGCATGGAGGCAAACCTCCTCAAGCTCGACGAGCTGGGGCACGATGATCCGACCATGATCCGCATGCTCGAGGACATGACCGGCGTGGACGCAAAGCAGATCCGGCTCGACGATCCCGAGACCATGGGCATCTTCAAGTCTGCGGCACCCCTTGGTCTCACGGACGACGATCCCATCATCGGCAAGACCGGCACCATCGGCATCCCCGAGTTCGGCACCGGCTTTACCCGGCAGATGCTCGTCGACACCCAGCCGGACACCTTTGACGTTCTGGTGCGGCTTTCCGGCTTCAGCCACGGCACGGATGTCTGGCTCGGCAACGCGAAGGATCTCATCACCTCCGGCACCGCCACCGTCGCCCAGACGGTCGGCTGCCGCGACGATATCATGCTCTATCTCATCAGCCGCGGCATGGACGCGAAGCTCTCATTCAAGATTATGGAGGCCGTGCGAAAGGGCAAGGTCGCCCGCGGCGGCTTCCAGGAGGGCTGGGTGGACACGATGAAGGAGCACGATGTGCCCCAGTGGTACATTGACTCCCTCGCCAAGATCCAGTATCTCTTCCCCAAGGCGCACGCCGTCGCCTATGTCATGATGGCCTTCCGCATTGCGTGGTTCAAGGTGCATGAGCCGCTGGCGTTCTACAGCGCGTATTTCTACCGCCGCAGCCAGAAGGATTCCTTCGACGCTGAGATCATGACCAAGGGCACCGCCGCGACGAAGGCGAAGATCATCGAGCTGCAGAACAAGGCCGACCGCTCCAACAAGGAGGACGATCTGCTTGTCACGCTTGAGGCCGTGTATGAGTTTAACCTCCGCGGCTTTAACTTCGAGCCGATCGACATCAACCGCTCGCACGCCACACGCTTTATCCCCAATAAGGAGAAGGGCACGCTGCTGCCGCCGTTTGTGGCCATTTCCGGTCTCGGCGAGAGCGCCGCGCTCGATCTCATGCGCTGCCGCGAGGGCGGCAGGGAGTTCATCTCCGAGGAGGAGATCGCCGTCGCCTGCCCGAAGGTCAGCCAGACGCACATGAAGCAGCTGCGCGACATCGGCGCCTTCGGCGAACTGCCGGAGACGAGCCA
>JAZQDI010000127.1:0-19622 GCA_045546715.1 Oscillospiraceae bacterium
CGACGGTGGGGATGACCATGACGACCTCGTCCTCGCCGCTGCGGGCATGGAGGTTATACTCGCTGCCGAGCATCTCGGAGACTTCGATCGTGGCGGACAGCTCGCCCTCGCCGACGGTGGTGTGCTGCGGGGGGATGCCGGCGAGGATGTCGCAGGGCTCGGCGCCGTTCTGAGTCAGGGCCTTCTGCTGGAAGTCGGAGAGCTTGAACTTCACGCCGCGGATCTCGGCATAGTAGACGCCGTTCTCCTTGAGGAGCTTGCAGCCGTCGAAGAAGTTCATGACGGCCATGCCGATGAAGCCGGCGACGAACAGGTTCACGGGCTTGGAGAAGACTTCCTGCGGCGTGCCGACCTGGTTGACAAAGCCGTCCTTCATGATGACGATACGGTCGCCCAGCGTCATGGCCTCGGTCTGGTCATGGGTGACGTACATAAAGGTGGTGTTGATGCGCTGGCGGAGCTTGATGATCTCGGCGCGCATCTGGTTGCGGAGCTTGGCGTCCAGGTTGGACAGAGGCTCGTCCATGAGGAACACCTTGGGGTCACGGACCATGGCGCGGCCGATGGCGACACGCTGACGCTGACCGCCGGACAGCGCCTTCGGCTTGCGGTCCAGATACTGGGTGATGGCCAGGATCTCGGCGACCTCTTCCACTTTCTTGTTGATCTCGGCGGGATCGACCTTCTTGAGCTTCAGGGCGAAGCCCAGATTGTCGCGCACCGTCATGTGGGGGTAAAGGGCATAGGACTGGAAGACCATCGCGATGTCGCGATCCTTGGGAGCCACATCGTTGACGAGCTTGCCGTCGATGTACAGCTCGCCACCGGTGATTTCCTCGAGACCCGCGACCATGCGCAGCGTGGTGGACTTGCCGCAGCCGGAAGGACCGACCAGAACGATGAATTCCTTGTCCTTGATGTCCAGATTGACATCGTGGACCGCCGTGACGCCGCCGTCGTAGACCTTTTTGATTCCTACCAATTTGACTTCGGACATATGCCTTGCTCTGGCGATCAGGACTCCTCCAAAACCGCCTCGCGACCGCCCGCGAGGGACGCGCCGCATTACGACAGGTCTCCACACTGCCGCACCGTGAGCAAACGGATTTTCCTCCTTTTCTTATGTACGCCCGACCATGTAGTGGAGTGATCGAACGCCAACAGAATTTATTTCGCACCGGCATTGCCGGTTAACGACTCAATGATTTGCCAGAATGGCTTCTACGTCCTCCGGCTCCGGCATGGAGCGGATGGCGCCCTTCTTCGTCGTGACGAGATAGGCCGCCGCGTTTGCAAAGCGGAGCATGTCGCGCAGCTGATCCTCCGAGAGGCCCTCCGCGCCGTGCTCGAGCACATAGTGCAGCACACAGGCACAGAACGTGTCGCCCGCGCCGGTGGTCTCGATCGTGCCGCCGAGACGGAAGGAATCGACGAAAACGGTCTTGCCCTCATGGAAGCTGTAGCTCCCGTCGGCGCCGGCCGTGACGTTTAGCACCCGGATATTCGGATAATCACGCTGCAGGATGGCAGCGCCTTTTTCAAAATCGGTCTCGCCCGTCATGAATTCGAGCTCATTGTCCGCGATTTTCAGCACATCGCACTGGCCGAGACCCCACGCGATCTGCGCCTTTGCCTCGTCCAGACTCGCCCAGAGCGGCGGCCGGAGATTCGGGTCGAAGGAAATGATAGCGCCGGCTTCCTTTGCGATGGCAACGGCCTTCATCGTCGCCTCGCGGATGCCCTCATGCGTCATGGAGAGCGTGCCGAAGTGGAAGATCCGCGCGTTTCGGATCAGATCCTCCGGCAGCTCGTCTGCCCGGAGCAGCATATCCGCGCCGGGGTCGCGGTAGAAGGAGAAATCGCGGTCACCGTTCGCCGCCGTGTGGACAAAGGCGAGCGTGGTGTGCGCAGCGCCGTCGAGCACGAGCGCGCGCGTATCGATGCCGACGTCTTCAGCCACGCCGCGCAGCATTCTGCCGAACATGTCGTCGCCCACCTTGCCGATGAAGGCGCAGGAGCGGCCCAGCTTTTTGAGCATGGCGAGCACATTGCAGGGCGCGCCGCCGGGGTTTGCTTCAAAGAGCGGATTGCCCTGCGCGCTGCTGCCGTTTTCGGTGAAGTCAATGAGCAGCTCGCCGAGGGCGGCCACGTCGAATCGATCATTCATGGTCATCAAACTCCAAATCGTATTTTTCCAGATCCAGCGTCACCGCGCCGTCGGACGAGAGGGTGATCCCGTCCGCCTCCTGCGGCGCATAGAGCGCGAAGGACGCGGCCTCTTCCCCGTCGTTGACAAAGAGCTCGAGGCTGTACCAGTCGAGCAGGACACGCAGCTTGAGCGCGCCGCCGCGGTCGCGCACGGTGAACTCCCGGCGGTTGAGAATGTGCTTCGGCAGTCCGCCGCGGCTGCGATCCACCAGAACGGTGTGCGCGCCGGGCGTGTAGCGGATGAGGGTCTCATATTCGCCGCCCTTCGCCACCGCGAGCGTAAAGCTGCGGCAGAGACCGCGCTCCCGGTCGGGCCGGATTGTGACCGTGAGATCGAGGCAGCGGCCGGAGAGCCCCTCGACGGTCATCTCACCGTCGAGCGAGACATTCTCCCGGCGCAGCGCTGCGCCCCGGTAGGCCTCCAGCTCGCGCACCGGATTCTGCACGAGTCTGCCGTCGCGCACGCGCAGCTCTCTCGGCATGGTCATCTGACCGAAAAACGGGAGATTCTGCGGCGGACGGTAGTCCACGCTGTTCCAATACTGCATCCACGCGATCATCACGCGGCGGCCGTCGGGCGTGAGTACCGTCTGCGGCGCGTAGAAATCGAGACCGTAGTCAATCGTCTGCTCATGGTCACGCAGGAGACGGACGTGCTCCCGGTCAAACTCGCCGATGAGGCAGAGCGTGGTGTTGCCGTCAATAAACTCATAGCCCTCGGCCTTCATTTCCTGCGGGCTCGTGATGAGAACATGCACGCCGTCAAGCAGGAAGAAATCCGGGCACTCCCACATGCGGCCGTAGCGGTTGCCGGAGCGGGCAAGCGTGCCGGCGAAACGCCAGTCGGCCGCGTTTTCACTCTCATAGAGCAGGATCGCGCCGCTCCCGTCCGGACAGCGGTCGCCGACGACGGCGAAGAAGCGGTTGTCCTCCCGCCAGATTTTCGGATCGCGGAAATCCCGGGCGCTGCCCCCCTCCGGGAGGTCTGCGGCGGTGATGACGGGGTTTCCGGGATATTTTTCATAATCGACCCCGTCGCCAAAGGCGAGGCACTGGGTCTGCAGCTCGGTCACGCTGCCGTCAGCGTTTTCGTCCTTGCGGACGCCGGTATACATCAGCAGATGGCGGCCGTCGTCAAGCTCGATGGCGCTGCCGGAGAAGCAGCCGCTGCCGTCATAGTCTTCATCCGGCGCGAGGGCGGCGGGCAGCCGCTCCCAGCGGATGAAATCCTTCGTTTTCACATGGCCCCAGTGCATGGAGTCCCACCGGGTGTCATAGGGATAATACTGAAAGAAGAGGTGATACTCCCCTTTGTATCGGGAAAAGCCGTTCGGATCGTTGATCCAGCCGACGCCGCCCGTCACATGGTAGCGCGGCAGCACGCCCGCCGGAATCGCGGGCAATTGTTCTGTTTCATAGTTGCGCGCGCGGCGCAGCAGTTCACTGATCATTCCTGTCTCCTTGGCTCACATCCAGCCAGACAAAACCGTAGCCCGGAAGCTCGATCCACTCGTCCGCCCAGACGGCGCCGGTCATGAGATTGCGGCCATTGCGGCCGGGATTCCAGATCCAGCGGGGATCCGGAGAGAAATTGAAGAGCGCGACGAGCGCCTCGTCCCGATAGGCGCGGCGCAGACCCAGCACCTGATTGGAGCCGGTGTCAAACGGCTGCGTGACCGCATCCGCGCAGAAGACGTCATGCGCCGCTCTCATGCGCGCGAGATCGCGGATCGCGCAGAAGACCTTGCCCTGCCGGGTGTCGGTATCGTCTCGCAGAGCGGCCTGATCCCAGAGGAAGCGGCCGCGGTGGAGATAGCGGCTGTCGCCCTGCTTTTTCTCATCGAGATGGTAGGAGTAATCGTTCAGACGGGCAACCTCGTCCCCGCTGTAGATGACGGGGATGCCGCTCTGCGTGAGCATCCACGCGTGGAGCATGATGACGCAGTCGAGCGCGCGCTGCTCCTCGGCGGGCGTTTCGGCGCTCTCAAAGCCGCAGAGCGAGGCGGTCGTGCCGCAGATGCGTGCATCACCCAGACGCTCATCGTCGTTATACGTTTCGCCTCTGGCCCAGCTGCCGGGGAAGCGGCCGGTGAACCAGTCGTTCAGAAAGCGCTTGTGAGGAACCTCCTCCTGCCCGAGACACATCCAGAGCCACGGAAAATCCAGACCCCAGCCAATGTCGTCATGACAGCGGAGATAGTTCTGAAAGCAGTCCGCGCTCGGAAGCCGGGCGAGCTGCTCGAGCTGCCGGCGCAGGAGACGGACGTCCCGCGTCGCCACGGTGTGCCAGGTGGTGCACATGGTCGTGGCGTTATACAGAAGATTGCACTCCGGCTTGCCGGGCTCGCCGAAATAGGGCGCGAGCTTTTCCGGCTCCATGATCACCTCGCCCAGCAGCAGCACGCCGGGGCAGACGATCTGGCAGGAGAGATTGAACAGCCGCGTGAGGATATGCACCTGACGCAGGTTGCGGCAGTTCGTGCCGAGTTGCTTCCAGATATACGGCACCGCGTCCAGGCGGATGACGTCCACGCCGCGGTTGGCGAGGAAGAGCATGTTCTCCACCATGTCGTTGAAGACGATGGGGTTTGCGTAGTTGAGATCCCACTGATAGGGATAAAACGTGGTCATGACCACCTGACTGCAGTCGTCCAGCCACGTGAAGCTGCCGGGCGCAGTGGTGGGAAAGACCTGCGGCATGGTCATTTCAAACTGGTTCGGAATGTCCCAGTTATCATAGAAGAAATAGCGGCTTCGGGCGAGCGGGTCTCCCTCGCGGGCGGCCTTCGCCCAGGGGTGCTCGTCGCTCGTGTGGTTCATGACGAAATCGAGGCAAAGGCTCATGCCCTTTGCATGGCAGGCGTCAGACAGCGCCTCCAGATCGTCCATCGTGCCGAGATCTTCCTGCACGGTGCGAAAATCGGCCACGGCGTAGCCGCCGTCGCTGTGCCCGGGCGTGGTCTTCAAAAGCGGCATGAGATGCAGATAGTTCACGCCGAGCTCCTCCAGATAAGGCAGCTTCTCTTTCACGCCGGGGAGATTCTTCGCAAAATTGTCCACATACAGCATCATGCCGAGGAGCTTGCCGGAGCGGTACCAGTCAGGGTCGGCGAGGCGCTTTTCGTCAAGCGCGCGGAGAGCGGTCTTGCGCTCGTTCCAGCAGCGCAGGAGCGTGGAGCAGAAATAGGAAAACGCCGCCTCATCATGGGGATAGAGCTCCTGATAGAGCCACTTGAGCTCATCATAGCAGGCGCGAAATCGCTTTTCCATCTTCTCTCTCATCGAAAATCCTCTTATCTGTCTCTGTCAGATCCTGCAAAAATACAGCTGCGCGGAGACGTAATCTCCCCGCATGGGCGGGAGCGTGACGCCGGCGCGCATGAGCGCGCTGCCGGAAAACACCGTCCGCCCGAGGGCTGCAGGCGCGGTCTCGCAGCCAAAGGTCTCAAATCGCTTCAGCTCATAATTCGCCGTCGGCACCAGTCCCTTCAGGCAAAGGTGGACGGGCCGGGCGTTGGATTCGGTATCGGTAAAGACGACGCTCAGGAGCGCCGCAGTCTGGTCCTCGCTCACGACCTGCCACGCCGAGACCGGCGCAGGCGCGTCCGGCTGCAGGCGGTAATGGTCGCCGCGCAGAAGCAGCGGCTCATATTCGTGAAAGCGCGCGATCTGCGCTCGGATCTCCTGCCGCTCGGCGGCATCGAGCTTTGCCGGGTTCAGCTCATAGCCGAAAGCGCCCGTCATGGCGACAACGGCGCGCGTGCCGAGCGGAGTCCGTCTGCCGGTCTGGTGGTTGGGCGAGGCGGAGACATGGCTCGCCATGGCCGAGAGCGGATAGCCGAAGGACGTGCCCCGCTGGATCGCAGCGCGGGCAATCGGATCCGTATTGTCACTGCACCAGATCTGCGGCGAGAAGGCGAGCATGCCGGCGTCGAACCGGCCGCCGCCCCCGGCGCAGCCCTCAAAGAGCACGTCGGGAAACGCCCGCGTCAGCCGCTCGAGCAGCGCATACAGCCCCAGCACATATCGATGCTGCGCCTCACCCTGCCGCTCCGGCGGCAGCGCGCGGCTGAACACATCCGAGAGGTGGCGGTTCATGTCCCACTTGATGTAGGAAATGCCGCTGTCCTGCAAAATGGCGGAGAATGTCTCAAAGAGCCAGTCAACCACATCGCACCGGGTGAGATCGAGCACCAGCTGGTCGCGGCCCATGGCGGGCTTGCGGCCGGGCATTGTGAGCGCCCAGTCGGGATGGGCGCGGTAGAGCTCGGAGTCCTCGCTCACCATCTCCGGCTCAACCCAGAGACCGAACTGCAGCCCCATCGCCCGGATCTGATCGATCAGGGGGTGCAGGCCGCCGGGGAGCTTGGCTTCGTTTACAAACCAGTCGCCCAGCGCGCGGAAGTCATCGTCTCTCGCGCCGAACCAGCCGTCGTCCAGCACGAGCATATCCATGCCAAGATCCTTCGCCTCTCTCGCGAGCGCGAGGATGGACTCGGCGGTAAAATCAAAATAGGAAGCCTCCCAGCTGTTTAAGAGCACCGGCCGCGGAGACGCGGCAAAGCGCGGGGGGCAGAGACAGCCGCGCAGGAAGCGGTGGAAGGTCTGGCTCAGGGGTGTGAGCCCGGTGTCGGAATACGCGAGGAGCACCTCCGGCGTATCAAACGTCTCACCCGGCTGCAGCCGCCAGGAAAAGCTCTCGTCGCCCAGACTCATCACAGCGCGGGTCGCGCCGGTCTGGTCCTGCTCGGTTTCGGCGCGGAAGCTGCCGGAATAGACGAGCATGAGACCGAGACAGCCGCCGGCGTCCTCGGTGGTCTCCGGACGGCAGAGGATGGAAAACGGATTGTGCTGGTGGCTGGATGCGCCGCGGTTCGATCCCACGGTCTGAATCCCGTTCATGACCGGGACGCGCTCCGGCTTCCGCTCGCCGGTATGGCGGCCGTGAAAATGCAGCAGCTCCCAGCTGCCGAAGGGCAGATCGAGACAGGCGGAGGCCGCCTTGCGCAGCGTCATCGTGCGGCTGCCGCCGTTTCGGATGCGCGCGGCGCGCGTGATGACATTGTAACGCTCGTAAACGCCGTAGAGCAGCTCGACCTCCGCGCCTGAAGCGTCATCGCGCAGCGTGACGGATAGCGTCTCGCACTCCTCTTCCCCGGCGAAGGCCGCGGGCAGACCGGTCAAGGCGTATTTTCCGGGGCGGATCTCATGGCGGACATGGCGCAGATCTGCGCCGCGAAGTCCGTCGCTCGTCTCCAGGCGGAGGGAGCTCAGCCGATAGTCCCCCGTGAGCTCGCCGCTGTATTCCTGCGGCAGCGTGTCGAGCGACCAGCCGCGCCCGGCGCGCAGATCATAGGGGTTGGGGGAAAAGCCCACGTCGCGCTCAAACAGGAGGTAGTCAAAGCAGCCCTCCGCGCGCGGGCCGTAATACAAATGCAGCAGGTGGCCGAGCGGGCCGATCTGCATCTGATAGGTGGTATCGTTCGTGTGCAGGGATAAGGTTTTTGAATCAGAATCAAAAACAATGCTCATAGGAAACTCCAATATATAAAACCGGAAACCAGCTTAATTCTCAATTTTATCAAACACACCCCTGAGAAGCAGGGCGCAGACATAGCACGGCAGACTCACGCCGAAGAGCAGCAGCACCGGCGCGCCGATCTGATAAAAGCGCAGCGCCAGCAGCCAGAAGGCCAGCGTGAAGACCACCATTCCCAGCGTGCGCGGGAAGAAGGCGATGGCGAGGGAGACGGCATTTTTCAGCGTGCCCCACAGCGTGTTTTCATAGCGCGAGAGAAGCGCGAAGGCATACATGCCGACGGCCAGCACCAGAATGCCGATCGCCGCAATGGGATAGCGCAGCAGCGGAAGATAGACCGCCGCGGCGTGATAGTCGAAATAAAGCAGAAGCCCGGCGGCGAGAAACACCAGCCACATCAGCGTGCTCTGCCTGAAATTCTCCTTGAAGGAGCGGAAGAACGGGCGGAAGAGATAACTCTCCTCGCGCCGCACAAGGTGAACGACGAGGTCGTTCATCGCGGTGAGCCCCGCGCCCGCCGTGATGATGGGCACGCAGCAGACCAGAACCATCAGATTCAGGGCAAGAAGGTCAGCGGCAACGGACAGCGCCTGCATAAGCGGGTTGTCCATGTCGAAAATCTTTTTCAAAGCCGCGTTTCTCCTTTCCTGCCTGGATGGCGTCCATGCTCCCGGCCCGAAGGCAGGGAGCACAGACGCAAATGTGGGGTCTTTCCACAGCGGAAAGCCTCGCAGAGTTCGCGGCAGGCGCCGCGAAGTCATTTTAATTCGATTTTCCGGCGACATGTGCGGCGGAAAATCTCCCTCAGGCGCGCGTGACGGGCGCCTCTCGCGCCGACCAAGCGGGGCAAAGCCCCGCGCGATGGAGCGCGAGTTCTCGCACGGGAGACCGCGGAGCGGTCTTCCATGCGAAAGGCTTTAGCCCTTGACCGCGCCGGCGGTAACGCCCTGCACGATGTATCTCTGCAGGAACACGTACAGGATGAGGATCGGCAGCATGGCCAGCAGCAGCGCCGCCATGACGAGGCCGATGTCCGTGGAATAGGTGCCGTAGAAGGCCTGGGTCGCGATGGGGATGGTGTAGAGCTCCTTCTTCGTCAGCACGAGGCTGGGCAGGAGGTAGTCATTCCAGTAGGCCATCGCGTTGATGATCGCAACGGTGGCGATCGTGGGCTTCAGCAGCGGGAAGACGATCTTCCAGTAGGTCTGCCAGCGGCTGCAGCCGTCGATGGTGGCAGCCTCTTCGAGCTCAAGCGGAATGTTCGTCTTAATCGCGCCATGGAACATGAACATGGCCATGGACACCGAGAAGCCGACGTGCATCAGGATCAGCGTCAGGCGGTGGTTCAGAACGCCCAGCGTGCCGCCGTAGACGGAGACCAGGGGAACCATGAGCACCTGGAAGGGGATGACCATGGAGGCGATCATCAGGGAGAAGATCAGCGTGCAGAATTTCCACTTGCTGTTTCTCACGATGACGAAGGCCTGCATGGAGGAGATCACGATGGTGAGGATCGTGGCGCAGACGGTGATGATGAAGGAGTTGCCGAACACGCGCCAGAAGTTCATCTTCGCCATGGCCTCGGGGAAGTTCTTCATCGTGAAGCCGTGCGCGCCGATGAGCGCGAGCGGATTCGACGTGATGTCCGCCTTCGTCTTGAAGACGTTGATAATCACGAGGATGAACGGAGCAATAAAGCAAATGAACAGGACGAGAAGCACAATCCACATGATGGCGTGGGAGATCTTCTTCTGCCGTGCAGCTCTTTCGTTCTCGGTCATTATGCTTCCACCTCCCCTTTCTTACCGACCATAACCTGCGTCACGCCGACGATGGCGCAAACCAGGAAGAGAATGAGGGCTTCGGCCTGGCCGAGGCCGTAGTTCTTATAGGTAAAGGCCTGATTATACACGTGCATGGCCGCGAGGACGGAAGAGCCGAAGGGCTCGCCCTTGGTCAGGGAGAGGTTCACGTCGTACACGACGAAGCAGCGCGTGATGCTCAGGAAGATGCACTGCACGAAGCTGGAGCGCATCAGCGGGATGGTAACGTTGCGCATGGCCTGCGCGGGGGTGCAGCCGTCGATCATGGCGGCCTCCTTCACGTCGGGCGAGACGCTCATGAAGCCGGCCACATAGATCAGCATCATGTAGCCCGCATACTGCCAGACCGAAACAAAGATCAGGCAGAACATGGCGCCGTTCGGCGTGGAGAGCAGCGACGTGGAGCTGAAAATCGCCACGAACGCGCGGTTGAACACGAACTTCCACACATAGCCGAGGACGATGCCGCCGATCAGGTTCGGGACAAAGAAGCCGGCGCGGAAGAAGTTCTGACCCTTGATGCCGCTGGTCACGAGATAGGCCAGCGCAAAGGCAACGATGTTGATGAGGACAACTGCGAACACGGAGTAGATCACGGTGCGGCCCATGGCCTGCCAGTAGGTGGTGTCGCCAAAGGCGGCGGCAAAGTTGGCAAAGCCGACGAAGGGCTTCGTCGCGCTCACACCGTCCCAGCTCGTCAGCGTGAGATAGAGACCGTAAACAAACGGTACTGCCACAACGCAGAGGAAAAGCGCAGTTCCGAGTCCGCCAAACATCAGGTATTGCTTGATTTTGTAGGACAGGGTATTTTGCTTCATCTGTTTACCTTCCAATCTGCCGTTTTTAAATGCGAATATCCGACGGCGCTCAAACGGCGGAGCGCGCCGGACGGGAATACCCGGGTATGCGGGTATCCGCATACCCGGGTATGGAAACGGGATTAGTGAGCGCCAACCTCAGCGGTGGCCCAGTAAGCGGTGATCTCATCGGCAAAGCCTGCGCGATCGATCTGACCGGCCAGGTACTTCTGGAAGGAAGCACCGATCTTGGCATAGTGGTCATCGGGCAGATAGTTGTAGTTGCCAACCAGCTTGCCGGCGTCAGCGAAGCTCTTGACGGAAGCGCCCAGAGGATCGGAGACAGGCAGGGTGATGTTGGAGAAGGCGGGAACGAGCGCGCACTCATTGACCAGGAAGTCCTGACCCTCCTCGTCATAGACGAGCCAGTTCAGGAAGTCCTTCGCGGCCTGCTGCTGCTCCTCGGAGACACCGTTGTCGACATAGAAGTACTTGGAGCCGCCGCCGACGAGCATCTCGTTGTAGTCGCCCAGAGCGGAGGGAACCGGCATCATGCCCATGTTCTCGCTGTACTCATACTCCTTGAGGACAGACCAGTCCCAGTTGCCGCCGAACATGAAGGCGATCTCGCCCTCAGCCAGCATCTGCTCGGTGACTTCGCGCTCCGCGCTGATGGCGGAAGCCGCGGCGTAGTTGTTCTCCTTGAGAACGTCAAAGGTGTCCATCAGGGCGTTGTACACGGGGTCCTTCGCCAGATCAACGGAGCCGTCCTTGATGCCGGCGATGAAGGCATCGGGATCCTGCTGCATCTCATAGACCTCAGCGAGGTAGTGAGCGCCCAGGGACCAGTCTTCCTTCATGACGCCGACGGGAGTCTCCATGCCGCCCTTCTTCAGCTCTTCAATGATGGCCTTGAAATCGTCGGTGGTCTTGATGGTGCTGGGGTCGAAGTCCTTGCCGGTGACGGCCTTGATGGCGTCAGCGTTGTAGATGATGCCGCGGGCCTCAACGCACACGGGGAAGCCGAGGACCTTGCCGTCGACAGAGATGGCCTGGGTGGTGTCGCCAACCCACTGCTCGCCGCTCAGATCAACAGCATGGTCGGGGCCGAGGGAATAGATGTCCTTCGCGTCGACCATTGCGAGGGCATAGGGCTCATTGGAGGCGTAACGGGTGGACATGTGAGCCGCGACCGTATCGCTGGAGTAATAAACCTCAACATCCACGCCCTTCTCCTCAGAGTAACGGGCTGCCATTTCTTCCATCTGGCTCTGGATCTCCATCTTGGAGTTGAAGATCGTGAGACCGCTGCCGGTCGCGGCAGAGTCACCGCCGGCGCTGCCGCTGGCCGCGTCCTTGCTGCCGCAGGCAGCCAGGGCGAAGACCATCACGAGAGCCAGAATCAATGCGATTGCTTTCTTCATTTGCGTCTTCCTTTCTGATTCGTTTTTTCCTTTTTGGTGCTGCGTTCTCCCGCCGGTCCGGGACTAGCGACAATTCCCGCTCCGACAGGCATGAAACGTTTTACACCTAATCTATTAGAAAGTACCATAACAGGTTCAAGCTGTCAACGCCATGCACGATTTTTGTTGAATAGATTTCGTATTTTTGTTCACTTGTCACAAAATCCACACACGATCTTTTCACATGGTGATGAGTCACAGATAAAACGTTTCATGTTGATTTTTCCCGATCCGCTTGCTATACTTTATTAAGCAGACCGTCGCTGAAAGGGAGTGTTTTCCGTGAGCCATCCTTCTCTCGCGCCGACGATGAAGGACGTTGCCAGAGAAGCCGGCGTCTCGCTGGGAACCGTGTCCAAGGTGATCAACGGCATCCCCGTGGGCGAGGACTACCGGCTGCGCGTGCAGGCGGCAATCGACAAGCTGGGCTACCGCGTGAACTACTTCGCCCGCAGTCTGAAAACGAGCAAAACGCACTGTATCGCGCTGATCATGCCCTCCCTGCACCATCCGTTTTTCGCCCATCTCACAGACGAGATCACCGCCTGTCTCATGCGGCATGACTACCGCAGTCTGCTGATGATCACAGACTTTGACCCCGAGGCGGAGCGCAAATGCTTTGAGCTCGTGCGCGAAAACATGGCGGACGGCGTCATCGCCCTGACCTACAGCCCGAATCTGGAGCCCGACGAGGGTCTGCCGGTGGTGTCCATCGACCGGCATTTCGGCGGGCGCGTGCCCTGCGTTTCCTCAGACAATTACCGCGGCGGCGCGCTCGCGGCGGAAAAGCTCACAGAGCTCGGCTGCCGAAAACTGCTGTTTTTCCGCATTGGGCCGGACGTGCCCGGCGAGGCGGACAAACGCGGCACGGGTTTTCTCGACCGGTGCCGCACGCTCGGCGCGGACGCGACGCCGCTCAGTCTCAATGACAGCGAAACCGAGGCGCCCTTCTTCTCCTATCTCGACGAGCACATGCCGGACGGGAAACCGGATTATGACGGCATTTTCTGCAACACCGACTCCCTGGCCATTCACGTTTTGAACCATCTGCGTGAGCGCGGGATCGACGTGCCCGGGCAGGTGCAGGTCATCGGCTATGACGGCATGCGCAACTACGCCACCGGGCAGTGCTTCTGCTCCACAATCGAGCAGCCGCTCGCGGCCATGGCCGAAGCGGCGGTGGGGCTTCTGATCCATCCGGAAAAAGGCGCCGAGGGTGTTCACGTCTCCCTGCCTGTGCGCTACGTCCCGGGCGGGACGACAAAAGACAGCTGAGACATGGAAATAAAATGATCCCCGAAGCGGTGAAACCCGCTTCGGGGATTTTTGACTGACGTCAGTTCTTGCCGCGGTATAGGAACGTGACGATCTGGCCGCGGGTGCAGGGGTTCGAGGGGGAGAAGGTGTCTTTGCTCGTGCCCTGCGTGATGCCGTTCTCTACCGCCCATAGGACGGCGTCATAGTAGTAGTCGCCGCTCTTCAAGTCCTTGAAGGGGTTCTTCGCGTCTGCCTTGCTCTGGCCCTCGCTGCGCCAGCGGAAGGTCCCCACATGCGCACGGGTGCAGGGATCGTTCGGACTAAAGGTCGTTTTGCTGGTGCCCTGCGTGATTCCCTTCTCCACCGCCCAGAGGACAGCGTTGTAGAAGTAATCACCGCTCTTCACGTCTGTGAAGGGATTCTTTGTGCCGGTGGGCTTGGGTTCGCCGGCAGCGCGCCACAGGAACGTCACAACCTGACCGCGTGTGCAGGTAGCAGCGGGCGAGAAGGTGTCCGCGCTCGTGCCCTGCGTGATCTGCGGTTTGTGGTTCACCGCCCAGAGGACGGGCTCATAGCAGTACTGATCCTTCGCCACATCCTTGAAGGGATTCTTCACCGCGGGCTTCGCCGTCGGCGCAGGTGTCGCGGTCGGTTTCGCCGTCGGCGCGGGTGTTGCGGTCGGTTTCGCCGTCGGCGCGGGCGTCGCGGTCGGCGTTGGTGTCGGTGCAGGCTCCGGTGTCGGCGTCGGACTCGGCACGGGAATCATCGGGATCGGCTCAGTTTTCGTTTCGCCGCAAACCGTGCAGGTATAGGTCATCACACCTTCGGCGGTCTCGGTCGGCTCCTGCGTGACCACGCCTTCGTCCCAGCTGTGCCCTGTCGCCGGGATCTGATTCTTCCAAATCTCGCAGCCGCAGGCACAGGTATCCAAATCGCCGCCCGCTTCCGTGCAGGTCGGGTCTCTGTGCGCGGGCGTGAAATGGAAATCAAAATCCGTCACGTCATAATGATACCGCACAGACTCAGGCAAACCGGCATTCTGATTTCCGTTCGAGCGCCACGTCTCCTCAGAGCCTGCAAACAGCACATCTTCCACATTGCTGAGGGACAGCGTGTTTTCCCCCAGGCAGAGCGCTTCGCTGTGGAAATCCATCCGGCGAAGCTGCGAGCAGCCGGAGAAAACGTCTTTTCCAAGCTTGGTATTGCCGCCGAGAAGCACGGCACGTTCCAGTCCGATACAATCCGAGAACACGCCGTCCCCGATATTGTTGAGCTTTTCCGGAAGCGTGACACTCCGGATGCGCACACATCCGGCAAACGCCCGCATTCCGATGTTCAATACCGTATCCGGAATCGTGATGCTCATCAGCCGGCTGCAGCCGCAGAAGGTCTCGATTCCGATGCCGATGATGCAGCTCGGAAGCTTCACGCCGGTGAGACTCTCGCAGCCGGAGAACGCCTCACCGCCGAGGCTCGTCAAGCAATCCGGGATCGCAACGTTCGCCAAATTCACGCAGTCCTTGAACGCCGCCCAGCCGACAGACTTGACACTGTCCGGGATTGTAACACTGGTGAGCGATGTGCACAGCGAGAACGCCTCCATCCCGATGCCCGGGAGATTGGCCGAAAGGCGAACACTCTCGAGCGCAGCACAGCCTTTGAAGGCATATTCTCCGAGATAAGTGACGCTGTCCGGCAGCGTGATATCCCGCAAACTTTCGCAGCCGAAGAACGCCTCGCGCTGGATCTCCGTGACGCCGCTTGAAATGACAGCTTCCGTCAGGCCGATGCAATTGTAAAACGCTTCCGCGCCGATGACCAAGACGCTGCCGGGAATCGTGATGCGCTCCAGACCGGCGCAGCCATAGAACGCAGACTCCTCGATGCGCGAAGCGCTCTCCGGAATCGTAACGCTTTTCAGACTCGTGCAGCCCCGGAACAGGTTCCACGCGAGAAACGACAGCCGATCCGGGAGGGTAATATCCTCCAGATTTGTACATTCGGAAAACGCGTAGCCGCCGATGCTTGTCACGCTGTCCGCGATGGTAACGCGCTCCACGCTCTCGCAGCCGGTAAATGCGCCGCTGCTGACGCTCGTGACGCCGTTTTCTATGATGATGGTCTTCGCCGCGTCAAACGCGGACGGACGGCGGCTCTCGGGAGCGGCGTCCGGGCCGGTTTGAAAGGTTTTCATTTTGCCCGAACCGAAAATCCGGAGCGTTCCATCGCTGTCGAGCGTCCAGCTGACGTTCTCGCCGCAGGAGCCGCTGTCCGCAATCTCCGCCGCCGCAGCGGCAAAGGGAAAGAATGTGAGCACCATACACAACGCAAGCAGAAGACTGAACATTCGTTTCATCCGTTTCACGCTCCTTTCCAAATGCTGTATCTGCTTTCAGTTTAGCATCAATCACAGCGCGTGACAAGGTGGGAAGCGGAAGGAAACGGCTTTTCTCAGCAATCCAGCGCAGCGGCGGCTTCGATGAGGCGCTTGGCCTCTGCCGCGGTTGGGATACTGATGCGCACCGTGCGCGCATCGAGTGATGAAAATTCTCTGCCCGAAACCGTGAGGATGCCCCGCCGGAGGAAGGCGTCCTGCAGATCACAGTCTGTCTCGCTTCGCACAGCGCAGATCGGCACGCGGTCATCCGTCGGCTCCATATGGAGCGTATGGCCAGTCGCGGCGCGCAGCGCCTGCTTGGCGGCAGCGAAGTCCTTCGCGTGCGCCGCCGGATGCTGCGGATGCGCCAGCGCCTCGGTGCAGGCCCGGCGAACAAACGTCGGCAGGATAAAGGGGTTCACCGTTTTCTGATACAGCTCGACCACCCGCGGCGGCGCGAGCAGATAGCCTGCGCGCAGGTCCGCGAGACCGAAGCCCTTGGAAAACGTGCGCGCGAGGATGAGATTGTCATACTGCTCCAACAGCGGAACGCACGATCCCTCGCGCGGCAGATAGTCGGCAAAGGCCTCGTCCACCAGGACAAAGGCGCCCGCACGGCGCGCGGCGTCGAGCACGGCCTCCGCCTCCGCGCGCGGCAGGAGACTGCCGGTCGGATTGTTCGGCCGGTCGAGATAGACCAGCGCGGTCTTCCGGTCGATCGCGCGGAGCAGCGCCTCGGTGTGCGCATAGGGCTCGCAGCCGACGAACGGAACGGGAACGATCTCCATGCCGAAAAAGGCGGCGCTGGTGAGCATATCCGTAAACGTCGGGACAAAGGAGACGACGCGCTGTCTCCCGCCGCCGGCAAAGAGATTGTTCAGACAGAAGAGACCCAGAAAGCTCCCGTTGCAAAGCGCGATCTGCTCTGTTTCAAGCGCGGCGTAATCCCGCCAATAGCGCGCAATGGCCGGGCGCAGCAGATCCTCATGCGGATAGCGGGCGATTCGGCTGTAATCGTAAGCGCGGAGCACCTCCGCGATCTCCGGAGCGAAGCTATAGGGGTTCACGCCGAGCGAGCAGTCGATCGCAGGCCCGGAGACGCGCGGCGTGTGAGAGGCATAGTCCTGCGCATTGGACAGCAGCGCAGAGCGAAAATGATAGTCCATTCAGATTCCTCGATTCCACAAAAGAAAAACCGGATGCCGGAAAGATCCGACACCCGGTTCCACAAGAGAGAAAATTGGAGAGAGTGAGTCAACCAATCTTCATATATCGGAGCGGGGCGCCGCGGTTCCAAACGTCCCGAACCGTATCATCAGGCTTTGCCCGCCTTGGCAATCTTGTAGATGCCGACGGTGAGCATCGGAATCACATAGACGATCAGGAAGCCCCAGCAGATGGTGCCGTAGCCCTTGGCGATCAGTCCGGTGAGACCGAAGGTGGAAACCGCCACGCCCAGCAGCGTCAGGCCGATGGCGACGACGGGGCGCACCCAGGTGGGTGTGCTCTCGCCGTTTTTGGCGGCGGAAATCTCGATGCGGTCGTCCACGGCCTTGATGAAGCCGGAGCCGGTCTCGATCAGAGTGCCGAAGAGGACGATCTCAAAGATGATGTAGAGCCAGCGCATATCGAGCTTGGCAAAGATGGCGGATACGGCGGTGCCGTTGTGGTTGGCATTGTAAACCGCCTCGGGCAGCGCGCCGCTCATCGCGAAGAGCAGCAGCACCGCGGGGATGACGCCGATGGCGCCGGCGAGCAGGCCGCAGCCCACCGCCTGCTTGCGGGTTTCGCAGTCACGAACCGTGTACAGGATGGCGGGGACGATGCCGAGGTTGTAGAAGGAATACTTGAAGCCGTCTACAATGGCGCTGCCGATGCTGAGACCGCCGACCGTGCTGACGACCGTGGCGCCGTCCTTCACGAACTCCGCGGAATATTCGCCCGTGCCGGCGGAGAACGCCGCGCTGATGGTTGGGCCGAACTTCACAAAGCAGATGACCATGAACAGGGCATACACCGCATAAAGCACATAGGACCAGAAGGAGAGCACCTTCTCGATCATCTCCGTGCCCTTCAGGATCAGGTAGATGATGCCGAGCGACAGGATGATGATGCCGATCCAGCCGGTGGCGCCCGTCAGATCGCTGAACATGGAGCTGGCCGTCGCGTTGATAACGCCAAGCACAATGAGCATCAGAATGATGTAGCAAACCTCGTACAGGTAACCGACGGGGCCGAGCAGCTTCTGGCTCATGGAGTTGTAGTCGTAGGTTTTGAACACGCGGCAGAACTCGAAGGTGGCCGCCGCGATCACGGCCCAGACGATGAGCGTGACGATCATGCCGATCAGACCGGCAGTCAGACCGTGGATGCCGAAATACTGACCGATCTCATTGCCGGTGCCGTAGCCGCCGCCGATGACGACGGACTGGAACAGGAAGCCGGGAATCAGATACCGGGCAACGCCGAATTTTTTCTTGTTTTCCATAGAATTCTCCTCTTTTGTTTTCCCGGACGGCGCAGCGGACGCCGCGCAGACGTTATGAACCGCGTTCTGCTCGAAATCTCTCCGACGCCGTCAAAAGCGGAAACGAAATGCATGTAACCGCGGATGCGGAAGATGCCTTTTTACCAACCGGCGCGGTACTGGAAGACCTCGTCCGGAATGAGACCGGCCTTGAAGTCATCCATCGCGTCACCGAGGATAGCAAATGCCCGGCGCAGCTGCTCGCTTGTGATCACAAGCGGCGGCTGAACGCGCAGGACGTTGCCGGCGAGGGAGATGATGATCAAACCCTTTTCATAGGCGCGGTAGAGCACCTTGTAGCAGGCGTCATTATTCGCTGACTGGCTGTCCGGCCGCTGCGGATCCTTCACACCGATGCCCATTGACATGCCCACGCTGCGCACAAACTGCACCATGTCCGGGTGCCGCGCCTGCAGCGCCGCAGCCTCTGTCTCGAGTGTCTCGATATGCTCACGCAGTTCCGCCTGAAACTCCGCCGTCTGGTATACGTCAAAGGCCGCGCTGCCGGCAGCGCAGGCGAGCGCATGACCGCCGAGCGTGAACAGATGCGCCGGGGCGGGCAGGCAGTCCATAATCTCGTCGCGCGCCATGAAAGCGCCCAGCGCGAGGCCCGCGCCGATGCTCTTGCCCATGATGATGCCGTCCGGCACGATGTCATAGTGCTCGATGGCGAAGAACTTGCCCGTGCGGTAAAACGCCTGCTGCACCTCTTCGGAGATGAAGAGAATGCCGTGCTTTTGGCACAGGGCGTGGAGCTTTTTCATGAAAATCGGGTGCGCGGGAAGAATGCCGCCGTCGCCCTGAATGGGCTCGATGACGACTGCCGCGACCTCGCTCGCGGGCATATAGCTCGCGAAGGCCTGCTCGATGGCGGAGACGCACTCGCGCTCGCAGGTCTCGTCGTCCACATCGATGCCGTAAAACGGAAAGGCGTAAATCTCCGGCAGGAACGGCCCCATACGCTCGTGCATCTTGGCAGAGCAGGTCGTCATGGTAGAGGAGCCGTAGGTATTGCCGTGGTAGCCGTTGAGAAAGACGATAATCTTCTGCCGTCCGGTGAAGGCGCGGGCGAACTTTACAGCGCAGTCATTGCCGTCAGAACCGCAGTTGCCGAAGGCAATCTTCGCCTTTACCCCGCCGGGAAAGACCGACGTGAGCCTCTCGGCGTATTCTACGGTCCGCTCATTATACATATAGGCGTTGGCGTACTGCGTATAGCGGTCCGTCTGCTCGTGAATCGCTCTGGTAATGGCGGGATGCTGGCCGCCCAGATTCAGCGACGAGGCGCTGGAGAGAAAATCAATGTATTCGTTTCCGTCCGCGTCTGTGATGACGGCGCCCTCAACCTTTTCAATCGCCAGCGGATAATAGGAAAAGCGCTGGCATGGCGCAATCACGCGCTGATCGCGCGCGACGATTTCCTTGCATCTTTCCGTGCTCATAGATTCCTGTTCCTTTCCTTCTCAAGCCGCAAATTGAAGCGAATATGAATCAAGGTAGCACGAAACAAAACCGCATGGTTGCAGCGGTTCAAAGAGCATTTTGTCCGGAAAACCAGACGTCTGGTTTTCCGGACAAAATGCTCTTTGAACCGCTGCAACCATGCGGTTTTGTTTCGTGCTACCTTGATT
>JAZQDI010000128.1:0-9630 GCA_045546715.1 Oscillospiraceae bacterium
GTCAGCGGCGCCGCTTTTACATAAAAAGAACCCGGCGATGCTTCGCCGGGTTCTTGCTGGCTGAAATTACTTGCGGACACTGAAGTCCACGGAGGTGGAGCCCTTTTCCTCCTGCACGAACTCGTAGTCCTTGCCGGGGAGGATGGCGTTGAGCAGAATGCCCACCAGAGAGGCGACAGCCAGACCGGAGAGGCTGATGTGCTCGCTGAGCTGCACGCTGCCGATGGAGTAGTTGATGCCGATGCTCAGAACGAGGATCAGAGCAGCAATGATGACGTTGCGGGTGTTGGTGAAGTCCACCTGGTTCTCAACCACGTTGCGAACGCCGACGGCAGAGATCATGCCGTAGAGCACGAGACTCACACCGCCGATCGTGGCGGTGGGCATGGCGGAAATGAGGGCGGCGAACTTCGGGCAGAAGCTCACGACGATCGCGAAGCACGCGGCAATGCGGATGACCCGGGGGTCATAGACGCGGCTGAGCGCGAGCACGCCGGTGTTCTCACCATAGGTGGTGTTGGCCGGGGCGCCGAAGAGGGATGCGAGGGTGGTGGCCAGACCGTCGCCCAGCAGGGTGCGGTGGAAGCCGGGGTCAACCATGAAGTTCTGCTCGCAGGTGGAGCTGATGGCGCAGATGTCGCCGATGTGCTCGACCATGGTGGCGAGGCTCAGCGGCACGATCGTGAAGATCGCAGTCACGAGCAGACCACCGTTAAAGCCGGCGCGGAAGAGATGGAACACACTGTTTTCCCAAACGATGGGGAGCGCAAACCACTTGGCCTCGCCCACAGAGGCGGCGACGTTGGCGCGGGTGGCGGGATCAACGATCACGGCGAGGACGTAGCTCACGATGACGCCGAGCAGGATGGGGATGATTTTCGCCATACCCTTGCCCCACATGTTAAAGCCGATGACTGTGATGATTGCGACGATGGCAATCAGCCAGTTGGCGTTGCAGTTGTTGATGGCGGAGGAGGACAGAGTCAGACCGATGGCAATGATGATGGGACCGGTCACGATCGGGGGAAAGTAGCGCATGACCTTCTTCACGCCGAAGACCTTGAACAGCGCGGAGAGAATCACATACATCAGACCTGCGCAGGCAACGCCCAGGCAGGCATAGGGGAGCATCTCGGTGTTGGGCTGGCCGTCAATCAGCGGCGCGATGGCGGCGTAACCGCCGAGGAACGCGAAGGAGCTGCCCAGGAAGGCGGGGACCTTAAACTTGGTCAGCACGTGGAACAGCAGCGTGCCGAGACCTGCGAACAGCAGGGTGGTGGCAATGTCCAGACCCGTCAGGATGGGAACGAGCACCGTTGCGCCGAACATGGCGAACATGTGCTGCAGACCCAGCACCAGCATGCGGGGCGTGCCCAGCTTCCGGGCGTCGTATACCGGCTCTGCGCCGATCTTCTTCTCACTCATATGGTTTATCCTCCTGTATATTTGGCGGTGACCCGCCTTGTTTACTTCTTGAAGCTGTCTTTCAGAGCAACCGCTCTGTTAAAGACCAGGTGCTCCGGGCTGGAATCCTTGTTGTCCACAGCAAAGTAGCCGAGCCGCAGGAACTGGAAGTTAGCGGGAGCCTCTGCCGTTTCGAGCATCTTTTCCACCTTGCAGCCGGTGAGAACCTCGAGCGAATTGGGATTCATGCACTCGATATAGTCCTTGCCGTCTCCCTCGGGATCCTCGTCGGAGAAGAGGTTGGAGTAGAGACGAACCTCGGCGTCAGCGCAGCAGCCGGCGTCCACCCAGTGGATCGTCGCGCCCTTGACCTTGCGTCCGTCGGCGGGATCGCCGCCGCGGCTCTCGGGATCATAGGTAGCGTAAATCTCCTGCACGTTGCCATTTTCGTCGGCCTTGTAGCCCGTGCAGCGGATCAGATACGCGCCCTTGAGGCGGCACTCCGGTCCCTCGGGGTAGAGACGCTTGTATTTCGGAACCGGCTCCGGCAGGAAATCATCTGCCTCCACATAGACCTCGCGGGAGAAGGAGACCAGACGCTTTCCGGCGTCGGGATCGTTGGGGTTGTTTTCCACCTCGACCATTTCCGACTGTCCCTCAGGGTAGTTCGTGATCACGAGCTTCACCGGGCGGAGAACGGCCATGGCGCGCTGCGCGTGGTCGTTCAGATCCTCGCGCAGGCAGTGCTCGAGGAAGCTGTAGTCCACCGTGCTCGGCACCTTGCTCACGCCGATGCGGTCGGTGAAATTGCGGATGGATTTCGGTGTATAGCCTCTCCGGCGCAGACCACAGAGCGTCGGCATGCGCGGATCGTCCCATCCGGAGACAATGCCCTCCTCCACCAGACGGCGGAGCTTGCGCTTAGACATGACCGTGTAGTTGATGCCGAGACGGCTGAACTCGATCTGCCGGGGCTTGGAGGGAACGGACACGTTGTTGATCACCCAGTCATAGAGCGGACGGTGATCCTCATACTCCAGCGAGCAGAGCGAGTGCGTCACGCCCTCGATCGCGTCCTGAATCGGATGGGCAAAGTCATACATCGGATAGATGCACCATTTGCTGCCCTGACGGTGATGCTCGATGTAGCGGATGCGGTAGAGCACCGGGTCACGCATGTTGAAGTTGCCGCTCGCGAGATCGATCTTCGCACGGAGCGTATATTTGCCCTCGGGAAACTCACCGTTTTTCATCCGCTCGAAGAGATCAAGACTCTCTTCCATCGGACGATCACGCCACGGGCTCTTGGCAGGGGTGTTTGTGTCGCCGCGATATTCCTTGAACTGTTCGGGCGTCAGCTCGCAGACATAGGCGAGACCCTTTTTGATGAGCTCCACGGCATATTCATAGTCCTGCTCGAAATAGTCCGAGCCGAAGAAGAAGCGGTCACCCCAGTCGAAGCCGAGCCAGTGAATGTCCTCCTGAATGGCCTCGACGAACTCGTTGTCCTCTTTGGAGGGGTTCGTGTCGTCCATGCGCAGGTTGCACAGACCGCCGAAGCGCTCCGCTGTGCCGAAATCGATGCACAGCGCCTTGCAGTGACCGATATGCAGATAGCCGTTCGGCTCAGGCGGAAACCGGGTGTGCACGGTCTGACCTTCAAACCGTCCGCCGGGTCCGATGTCCTCCTGAATGAAGGCTTCAATAAAATTTCTGGAAGTTTCGTCCATGGGAGTGAACTCCTTGTATCACATATTTCAAATTTTTCTGCAATATTATACCCGAAAACCCTTGTGATGACAATATGAATTATAGCGAACTTCCATGCAAAATCACGGGTTTCTTTCGTCTTGACATATAAAAACCGCCCGGTGCAAACGCACCGGGCGAGAAGGATTCAATTATGTCTTCGCACTTATACAAATGCGAGACTCCATGCAATGAGCAGCTGCGCGGCATAATAGGTGTAGTGCACCCATCGGTTGTAGACCATCTGCTTTGCCGTTCCAAAGCAGTGGATGGCGAGAATCGTATCGCTCACGGCGAAGAAAATGCCGCCCAGCGCAAAGAGAATCTGACTTGTGCCGAAACTGCGTACTGCCGCGCCGCAGGCGATCGCGCCCATGGCAAACACCAGCGCCATATAGCCATAGCCCGGAATCTGCATCGGCCCCGCATCAGCCTTGAACTTCAGCGCAAAGAAGGCGCAGACTGCAAGTCCCGCGACCCAGAAGGGGAGACCCGGCAGCCATGCCTTTCCGTCCCGGCCAAGCAGGTAAATGATATAGAGCACATGTCCTGCTGCGAAGCTCAGTCCGCCGAGGAGAAACATCAGATCAAACTTCTCTCGAAACACAAAGCGAAGCGCCAGCAGCACATCGCCCGCAAGCCCCAGCAGCAGCGCAATGGCGACGATCGTTTTCCGTCCCCCTGCCGGCGATACGGCAAAGGCAAACCAGAAGCCGACCAGCAGAAAGCACAGACTCACGATGGTTTTCAGACCGGCGGCCTTGGCATGGTGCTCCCGGTCCATTTCCAGCAGAAACCAGTGGTCCATAATCACGCAGCCGATCGTGAGAATGACAGGCAGCAGAAATATCATGTCGACCCCTCCTTATGATGATTTGTTAACGGTTTCTTTACAAATTCAGTATAAAGTGATTTGGAACTCCTGTCAATGAAGATGCAAAAAATGAAAGTATCTTTGTACATTATTTATAAAGATGACCTCGTTGACAAGGGTTTGATAATTGCATATAATATTAGTATCAATGCGAAGAAGGGGAGGAGTAGCCTCCCGGTTCCAGTCAGAGAAGAGGCGGTTGGTGCAAGCCTCTCTGGTGCCGGCGGTGAAGGTCGCCCCGGAGCAGCCTCGCTGAACCATCCTTATCGTAGGGGCCGACGACCTCGGCGGCCCGTATCAGCGAACAGTAAGCAGGCCGGGAACTCCCGTTACAGAGTCAAGAGTGTCACGCATTCTGCGTGGAATTCAGGTGGTACCGCGGTGATTCATCGCCCTGAAACAAGTTTGTTTCGGGGCGCTTTTTCATGCCCCGGGAAAGGAGTCGTTTTGCAGGAATCCAATGATTTATTCCGCCTGTCCCGCAATTTGAGCCGGGATGACTTTGAGCGCTTCGCGGCGCTTCAGATTCGCCGCCGGAAGGCCGGCGGGGCAGATCGGATTACGGACATTCTTCTCATTGTCGCCATGGTCGTTTTGGCAGCGGCGCTGATTGTCCTGCTTCTGGGCAATCCCAGAGACTGGACCATGATTCTCGTGTCCGTGATTGCGGAGATATTTGCCGCGTGCTATTTCTTCCTTCGCCGGAAGCTTCTCGCCGCTGCCATGCGCCGTCAAAACGAAAAGCTGGTGGGGAAGGATGAGATTGTCATCAGCGCCGACGGAATCCGCATCATTGCGCCGCAGGGCGAGGCGGTCTACCGGCTGAGCGGCGTGAAGGAGCTCGTCTCCTATGGAGGCAGCCTCTATCTCTATATGGATGAAATCCACGCCATCATCCTTCCGGACGGCAGCTTTACCGAAGGTGACGCCGCTGCCTGCCGTGCATTTTTGTCCGAACAAACGGGACTGTCTGTGCAGTCCCTTTCCAAGAGTTGATAAAGGAGCGTAAGCAATGAAAGAACTCCCGAAAGTGTATGACCCCAAACAGGTCGAAAAGAAAATCTACGATATGTGGATGAAGGGCGGCTACTTCCGCCCCGAGGTGGACGCAGACAAAGAACCGTTCTGCATCTCCATGCCGCCTCCGAACGTCACCGGTCAGCTTCATATGGGCCACGCGCTCGACGCCACGCTGCAGGATGTGCTCACGCGCTATAAGCGCATGCAGGGCTACAGCGCGCTCTGGCTGCCGGGCTATGACCACGCCGGTATTGCCACCCAGATCAAGGTGGAGGAAAACCTTCGCAACGAAGAGGGCCTGACCCGCTATGATCTCGGCCGTGAGAAGTTCCTTGACCGCGTCTGGGACTGGAAGAACAAATACGGCGACCGCATTGTTGAGCAGCAGAAGACCATGGGCGCCAGCTGCGACTGGACCCGCAGCCGCTTCACGATGGACGAGGGCTGCTCCAAGGCCGTGCGCGAGACGTTCTGCGAGCTGTACGAAAAGGGCCTGATTTATAAGGGCAACCGCATCATCAACTGGTGCCCCCACTGCCGTACCGCGCTGTCTGATGCCGAGGTGGAGTATAAGGACATGCCCGGCCACTTCTGGCACATCCGCTATCCCATCGAGGACAGCGACGAAGAATTCATCATCGCCACCACCCGTCCCGAGACCATGCTGGGCGACTCCGGCGTCGCCGTTCATCCGGACGATGAGCGCTATCAGCACCTCGTCGGCAAAAACGCCATTCTGCCTCTGGTGGGGCGCAAGCTGCCCATCGTGGCGGATGAATATGTTGAGCTCGGCTTCGGCACCGGCGCCGTCAAGATGACGCCCTGCCACGACCCGAACGACTATGAGGTTGGTCTCAGACACAACCTTGAGCAGATCCTCGTCATGGATGAGGACGCCCATATCATCAACGGCGGCAAGTATAACGGCATGGACCGCGACGAGTGCCGCCGCGCGATCGTGGCCGATCTGGAGGCCGAGGGCTATCTCGTCAAGGTTGAGGATTATAACCACAACGTCGGCTGCTGCTACCGCTGCGGCAACCCGGTCGAGCCCATGACGAGCCCGCAGTGGTTCGTGAAGATGAAGCCGCTGGCAAAGCCCGCCATCGACTGCGTGCGCGACGGCCGCATTCAGTTCGTGCCCGAGCGTTTCAGCAAGACGTATTATAACTGGATGGAGAATGTGCACGACTGGTGCATTTCCCGCCAGCTCTGGTGGGGTCATCAGATTCCCGCCTGGTACTGCGACGACTGCGGTCACATCACCGTCTCCCGCACGGACGCCTGCGAGTGCGAAGCCTGCCACAGCAAGAACATCCATCAGGATGAAGACGTGCTTGATACCTGGTTCTCTTCCGCCCTCTGGCCGTTTTCCACACTGGGCTGGCCGGAAAAGAATGAAGAGCTTGCCTACTGGTATCCGACGAGCGTCATGGTCACGGGCTATGATATCATCTTCTTCTGGGTTGCCCGCATGATCTTCTCCGGTATTGAGCAGATGAAGGAAATCCCGTTCCACAAGGTTTTCATTCATGGCCTCGTGCGCGACGACAAGGGCCGCAAGATGTCCAAGTCTCTCGGCAACGGCATCGATCCGCTGGAGATGGCCGAGACCTACGGTGCGGATGCGCTGCGCTTCAACCTCGTCACGGGCAACTCTCCCGGCAACGACATGCGCTTCTATGTTGAGAAGTGCGGCGCCATGCGCAACTTTGCCAACAAGCTCTGGAACGCCAGCCGTTTCGTGATGATGAACCTCACCATCGAGAAAAACGAGCTGCCCGAGAAGCTGGAGCTGGAGGACAAGTGGCTCCTCTCCAAGCTCAATACGCTCAGCCGCGAAGTCTGCGACAATCTGGACAAGTATGAGCTCGGCATTGCCGCGGCGAAGATTTATGACTTTATCTGGGACACCTACTGCGACTGGTATATCGAGCTCACGAAGCCCCGCCTGAATTCCGGCGATGAAGCGGCGAACAAGTCCGCCCAGCAGGTGCTGCTTTACGCGCTCACGGAGATTCTCAAGCTTCTGCATCCCTTCATGCCCTTCATCACGGAGGAGATCTGGCAGGCGCTGCCGCACGAGGGCGAGGCGCTCATGATCGCCGAGTATCCGAAGTTTGATCCTGCGCTGGACTTCCCGCAGGAGGAGCACGACTTCGAGACCGTTATGAATGCGATCAAGGCCGTGCGCAGCCGCCGCAGCGAGATGAACGTGCCGCCGAGCCGCAAGGCGCAGCTTTTCATCAGCGCGGAGAAGCCCGAGGCGTTCAAAGCCGGAGAGATGTATATCTGCAAGCTGGCTTATGCCGATCATATCACGCTCTGTGACGGCACGCCCGAGGACGCCGGGAAGATGGTCTCGGTCGTCACGAACGACGCCAAGCTCTATATGCCGTTGGCCGAGCTGGTGGATCTGGACGCCGAGCGCGCCCGCCTGACGAAGGAGCTGGAAAAGGCGAGAAAGCAGGTTGAGGGTCAGGAGCACAAGCTCTCCAACGAGGCCTTTGTCTCAAGAGCGCCGGAACAGGTTGTCAATGCCGAGCGCGAGCGGCTGGAAAAGGCGAAGGCATTGGTTGAAAACCTCGAAGAGAGTCTGAAAAACCTCGGCTGACTGTCATTTCACAAAAATCGCGAGCTGCCGCGTGATCTGACAAAATCATCGCGGACAAGCGTATAAAATAAGCACTGCACACAGATGTGTGCGGTGCTTATTTTTTATCCGAAGGTGAACGCTATGCAAACTTATCCCTTCTATTCCTCCGGCTGCCTCACAGTGCGCTTTGCAGGCGAGCTGGATCACGCGGCGGCGGCGGGCGCCATGCGCGCAGTGGCGGCAGCGGCGGAGGAGTTTCTGCCCCGGCGCTGTGTGCTGGATCTGTCCGGACTCACATTTATGGACAGCTCCGGCGTCGCGGTCATTCTGCGCGCAGAGCGGCTTCTCAGCGCGTTTCGTGCAGAACTGCTGGTTGCCGACCCGCCGGAGCAGGCGCGGCGGGTGCTGGAGCTTGCGGGCATGAGCCGGCTTCTTGTTTCGGCGGACTCTGATCGAAAGGAGGTGACTTCTTTTTGAAAGCGGATAATTACATCAAGCTGGAGTTTCCCGCGCGCGCCGTGAATGAGGGCTTTGCCCGCTCTGCCGCCGCCGCATTTGTCTCTCAGCTCGATCCCACGCTCACCGAGCTGGGAGACATCAAAACTGCGGTCTCCGAGGCGGTGACGAATGCGGTCGTCCACGCCTATCCGAAGGAGCTCGGCGTCATCCAACTGCGCCTTCGCATTCTCTCCGGTGATGTGCTGGAGATCGTGGTGAAGGATAAGGGCGTCGGCATTCCGGACGTCGAGCGGGCGCGCACGCCGCTCTATACAACGGGAGGCGAGGATCGCAGCGGAATGGGCTTTACGATCATGGAAGGCTTTATGGATAAGCTGCGTGTACGCTCCGCGCCTGGCCGCGGCACAACGGTCACCATGCGGCGACGCCTGCTGGGCAGAGGCTGATGGACGAGCATCGGCGCAGTCTTCTGCGCGCCGCGCAGTCGGGAGACGCTGCCGCAATGAACCGGATGGTCTTGGAGAACACGGGACTCATCTGGGCGGTGGCGCGGCGCTATTTTGGCCGCGGCTGTGAGCCGGATGATCTCTTCCAGCTTGGGAGTCTCGGTTTTCTGAAAGCCGTGCGGGACTTTGACGAGTCGTATGAGACGCAGTTTTCCACCTATGCCGTGCCGAAAATCGCTGGGGAAATTCGCCGCTTTCTGCGCGATGACGGCGCGGTAAAGGTGAGCCGCACACTGCGCGAGCAGGCAATGAAAATCCAGCAGGCACGCCGTGCGCTGGAGCAGCGCCTCGGTAGGGAGCCGCGCGTCTCTGAGCTTGCTTCGGAGACGGGGCTCACGCCGGAGGAAATCGCCATGGCGGAGACCGCTGCCGCTCCTGCAGAATCGCTGCAGCAGGAGACAGGGGAGCGGGGGTTCTCACTGGAGCATACGCTTGGAGACTATGAGGCGCCGGAGCGCATGCTCGAGCAGATTGCCCTGCGCGCCGCAGTGGCGAAGCTGCCGGAGAAGGAGCGCATGGTGATCCACCTGCGCTATGACCGCGGTTTTACGCAGCAGCGCTGCGCAGATCTGCTTCACATTTCGCAGGTTCAGGTCTCCCGCCTGGAGCGCCGCGCGGTGGATGCGCTGCGTGAAATGCTGGCAGATTAACGTTTCAATCCCACGTCAAAAAATCTTTTCAATTCCCTCTTGACATTTTTCATTATTCTGCTATAATAGCTTTTGCACTTGTGAGTGCGCTCTATGCGAGAGTGCTGGAACAGGTAGACAGGCACGTTTGAGGGGCGTGTGTCAACCGACGTGGGAGTTCAAGTCTCCTCTCTCGCACCAAAAAGAAGAGCTCATCCGTATGGATGGGCTCTTCTTTTTGGTATATGGGCGAGAATGAGACTTGAATCATGTCCGCACAGCCCGGTGGGCTGTGCATGAGCCAGTTCGCAAACTGGCGAATACTTTGTTTACCAGTCCCGCAGGACTGGTAAAGCACCAAGTCTCCTCTCTCGCGGCGTCAAAATCAAAGCC
>JAZQDI010000129.1:0-23438 GCA_045546715.1 Oscillospiraceae bacterium
TCACCGTCGGCGAGGGCGAGCTGTCCGCCACGATCGAAGTCTCCGAGATGCTCGGCAGCGAGTATAACCTCCATGCCCGCAGCGGCGAGGACGAGGTCGTCATGGTCATCCCCACCGTCGGTCTCGACGAGGACGTGTCCATGGGCAGCAAGGTGCACTTCACCACCGCGCCCGAGCTCATCCAGCTCTTCGACAAGGCCACCGGCAACAACCTCATCTGGTACGACAAGGAGTCTGCGGAAAACAACGCTCCTGTCTGCAAGGACTACAATTTCTAATCCAAGCAATCATCCTGGGCGGCCCCCAACCGGGGCCGCCTTTTTCGACAAGGAGCCGTTATGTCTGAACTGTATTACAGCCAGGCCCTGAAGCTGGGGCAGAAGGAGGCGCGCGCCTGCGCCGGACGGGGCGTGTCGCCCTGCCTGCCGGTGCTGGATGATTTCATCCCGGAGGAGCGCTCCATGCGCGGCACGGAGCTCGGCGTCATGGAGATCCCCACGGAGTTCATCGTCGGCACCAAAACGCGCGGCCGTGTCAATTCCTTTGCGCCGAACTTCATGCCGCTGCTGGACGTAAAGTCCGAGTTTGCCGACAAGTGGATGCGCCTTTGCTCGGCGCATCTGGATGAGGGCATCCGCGAGCCGATTCTCGCCTATGAATTTCTCAACCGCTTCTATGTCGCGGAGGGAAACAAGCGCGTGAGCGTGCTGAAGTTTTTCGGTGCGCCTACGGTCACGGGCAGAGTCATCCGCGTCCTTCCGGACCGAAACGACGACACAGCGTCGTATTTCGCTTTCGTGGAGTTTTCGCGCCTCAGCGGCGTCAGCTCCGTGGAGTTTTCCCGCTCCGGCAGCTACGCCGCGCTGCAGCGGCTGGTGGGAAAGGCGCCGGACGAGCCGTGGTCGGAGGAGGAACGCCGCCGTTTTCTCACGGTGTGGATTCACTTCCGCGAGGCCTATGACAGTCTCGGCGGCGGCAAGCTGCGCTCCACGCCCGGCGACGCCCTGCTCGCCTATCTGGAGATTTACGGCTATCCCTCCCTGCTCGGAAAGAGCGCAAAACAGATCAAGGACGCCGTTGCCCCCGCCTGGGAGGAGATTGTCCTGCAGGAGGAGCCGGAGCCACTGGATGTGAAGCTCACGCCCTCGGAAAAGAAGCCCAATCTCGTGCGCAAGGTGCTCTCCACCGCGGAGCCGAAGCAGAAGGTCGCCTTCATCCACTCCGGCTCGCCGGACAATTCTGTCTGGACGCGCAGCCACGAGCGGGGCAGAGCCTATGTCCAGCGCGTGCTCGATTCGCAGATCGAGACCTCCGCCTGGTTCGACGCCATGGCCGAAGATCCCGACGCGGTTCTGGAGCAGGCCATCCGTGAGGGAAACACCATTCTCTTCACCACCTCGCCCCGTCTGCTCGCGGCGAGTCTCCGCGCCGCCGTGGCGCATCCGGAGGTTACGATCTTCAACTGCTCGCTCAACACGCCCCACCGCTATATCCGCACGTATTTCGCCCGTATGTATGAGGTGAAGTTCATCGTCGGCGCCATCGCCGGCTCGCTCGCGGAGGGGGAGTCGATCGGTTATCTCGCCGATGAGCCGATTCTCGGCCAGATCGCGGGCATCAATGCCTTCGCCCTCGGCGCGCAGATGGTCAATCCCCGCGCCAAGGTTTATCTCGAATGGCTCAGCGAGGGCGGGGAGGAGGCGGCCCTGCGCCGCCTGCTCGACCGCGGCGTGCGGCTCATCTCGTCCTGGGATCTCGAGCGCATCGGCAAGGAGGGCGCGGACAGTCTCGGTCTCACGCTCATCGGCGGCGAGGAGCCCGTCAACCTTGCGACCCCGCTCTGGCAGTGGGGCAGCTACTATGAGCAGCTGCTGCGCCTGATGAAGAGCCACTCGATTCAGACGGAATATCAGCGCAGCCGCCGCGCGCTGAACTATTACTGGGGCGTCTCGGCGGGCGTGGTGGAGCTGCGTTGCTCCGACCTGCTGCCGCCCGCCACGCAGAAGATGGCGACCTTCCTGCAAAACAGCATGCGCGCCGGACTGTGCGCGCCGTTTCGCGGCCCGCTCTATTCGCAGAGCGGTCTCGTGCTCGAAGCAGACCGGACGCTCTCGCCCGAGCAGATCATCCGCATGGACTGGCTCTCGGAGACCGTGGTCGGCTCCGTCCCGGCCAAAGCGCCGTCGGCAGATCCGCTCTCCGGCGAGGATCGGGGGTGAGGGCATGAAAATTCTCGCGCTCTCCGATGAGGAGTCACGGCAGTATTATGATTTCTACACGCCCGGGAAGCTGGACGAGTTTGACCTCATCCTCTCCTGCGGCGATCTGAAAAAAGCGTATTTGGAGTTTCTCGTCACCATGTCGAACAAGCCCCTGCTCTATGTCCCGGGCAACCACGATGACGCCTTTGCCCAGTCGCCGCCGGAGGGCTGCGTAAGGCTTGACGGCAGAGTGGTCACGGTCGGCGGTGTACGGTTTTTCGGGCTCGGCGGGGCACACCGCTACCGCGAGGGACCCTATCTCTATACGCAGCAGGAGATGGCCCGCCGCGCCCGCCGTGCCCGGCTGCAGATCACCCGCGCGGGCGGCTTTGACGTGCTCGTGACGCACGCCCCCGCCCGCGGACTCAATGATTTTGACACCGTTGCCCATCAGGGCTTTGACTGCTTCAACGATCTGCTCGACCGCTATCAGCCGAAGCTCTTTGTCCACGGGCATATCCATAAGACCTACGGCATGAACCTCCCGCGCGAGACTCTGCGCGGCACCACCCGGGTTATTAATGCGTATGAACACGCGGTCATCGATCTGTAGGCAAAGTGAAGATTAAAAACGTGAGGCGTATTCGCCTCACGTTTTTGCGCGGCAGTCGATTCTGCACTTCCGCACCAATTGCAGGGGTGACCTGCGTGTCGCCCGCATCGCGCCGGAACGGTTGACAGCGCATCATCCGGCGAGTAAACTGTCCTTAAACACAAAACCCGGAAAAATCAGCATCCCCAGTTGAAAATTGATTGGAGGAATCCGCATGAAAAACCGATTTTGGAGCATTGTGCTCATCCTGTGCATGGTCCTGACGCTGCTGCCCTTCGGGGCGGTGCCGGCCTCTGCGGCGGATGTGGGCGATCTGGCCTGCCAGATCAAAAACGGCACGATCGAAATCACGAACTGCAATCGCGACATTTCCGGCGCGCTGGTCATTCCTGCCGAGATCAATGGATACCCGGTCACCAGCATCGGCGAAAAAGCGTTTAACGGCTGCACCGGCCTGACATCGGTGACGATCCCGGATGGCGTCACCAAAATCGGTGCACTTGCTTTCTATTCTCTTAACTTGACGAGTGTGACGATTCCGGACAGCGTCATCAGCATTGGAAGCGATGCGTTTACAGGAACAAATCTGTATAATGATGCATCCAACTGGACCGATGGGGCGTTGTACATCGGATCCGCATTGCTTGATGCGAAAGAGGACATCACATCCCTTCATATCAAAGACGGTACCCGAGTCATTGCAGAGGGAGCGTTTCCCTATGGAAGCCTGACTTCAGTGACCATTCCGAAAAGCGTGACGAGTATCGGGGACAGCGCATTTGCCGATTGCGCCAACCTGACGTCAATCGAGGTCGAAGCGGGAAATCCTTCCTACCGCAGCGTGGACGGCGTGCTGTTCAGTCAGGATGGGACGACACTCGTCTGCTTCCCGAGAGGGAGCGGCGGCACCTATCAAATTCCGAACAGTGTGACGACCATCGGATCGAGTGCATTTTCGGGCTGCGGCCTCACGTCGGTGACGATCCCGGACAGCGTCACCAGCATCGGTGAAAGAGCGTTCTACGGCTGCAGCAGCCTGACGTCGGTGAAGCTTCCGAGCGGCTTGACCAGTATCGGCAAAGACGCTTTTTACTACTGCACTGGTCTGACGAGCGTGACGATTCCGAGCAGTGTCACCAGCCTCGGCGAATACGCGTTCGAAGAATGCAGCAATCTGGCCTCCGTGACGATCCCGAACAGCCTCACCGCCATCAGTAAAGGAGCGTTCTACCGCTGCGAAAGCTTGGCGTCGGTGAAAATCCCAGACAGCGTGAAGAGGATCGAAAACTATGCGTTTTGGGGCTGCAGCAGCCTGACGCCTGTGACGATTCCGGACAGCGTCACCAGCCTCGGCACCGGCGCATTCGGATACTGCCTCGGAATGACAAAGGTCACGATTCCGGACAGTGTCACCAGCCTCGGCGCCTCCGTCTTCGAGGGCTGCACAGGTCTGACGAGCGCGACGATTCCGGACAGTGTGACAGAGATCGCAGACGGGCTGTTCTACCGCTGCAAAGGTCTGACGAGCGTGACATTCCCGGACGGCGTCACCAAAATTGGTGACAGCGCATTTTATGAATGCACCGGTCTGACGAGCGTGACAATCCCGGAGAGTGTCACCAGCATTGGCGCAACTGCATTCTATAGTTGCAGCAGTCTGGCGTCGGTGACGATTCCGAACAGCGTCGTCAGTATCGGAGCGGATGCGTTTTACGGATCGAAGCTGTATGACGACGAGTCCAATTGGACCGACGGGGTTCTCTATATCGATCATGCGCTGGTTGCCGCAAAAGAGGACGTCACAGCCTGCAAGGTCAAGGCCGATACTCGAGTGGTTGCCGGCGGCGCGCTCTGCGGCCTGAAGTCCATCGGGGTAGAGACCGGAAGCCGGTATCTCCGTACCATTGACGGCGTGCTGTTCAACAAAGACGCGACGACGCTGGTCTGCTTCCCGGGGAAGAGAAGCGGAACCTATCAGATCCCGAAGGGTGTGACGGCGATCGGTGACTACGCATTCTACTCTTGCGGAGGCTTGACAGAGGTAAAAATCCCGGAGGGTGTGACCAGCATCGGCGACGGCGCGTTCAGCAATTGCTATGGCCTGACGAGTGTGGTTATTCCGGAGGGTGTGACCAGCATCGGTGAAGGTGCTTTCGCAGGGAGTGAATTCCTTGTGAGCTTAACAGTCCCGGACAGCGTCAACAGCATCGGTGAAGGTGCTTTCGACACCTGCCCGATTGAGAGCCTGACGATTCCGGAGGGCGTGACGGTTCTGAAAAAAGATGTGCTTCGGAATTGCGGCCCGAGCCCCATCTGGCTGCCGAGATCGCTCAAGGTGATTGAAGAGGAAGCGCTTGGAAACTGGATTTGGCACGGAGGACTGGAGGGCGAGATTTATTACGGCGGCACGCCGGAGGAGTGGGAGGCCATCGAGGGCATCCCGAACCCCTATATTATCGGAAACATCCATTATACGTTTAACTCCCCGACGCCCGCACCGACTGCAACCCCCGCGCCAACGCCGAAGCCGACCGCAACCCCCGCGCCGACGCCTGCACCCACCGCAAAGCCCACGGCCACGCCTGCGCCCACCGCGAAGCCCACGGCAACACCGGCGCCGACCGCAAAGCCCGAGGTCAAGAACCCCTTTGAGGATGTCTCGAAGGATCAGTATTACTATGACCCCGTTCTCTGGGCGGTGAACCACGATCCGCAGATCACGGCAGGTACCTCCGCGACGACGTTCAGCCCGGACGCCTCCTGCACGCGCGGGCAGATCGTGACCTTCCTCTGGCGCGCAAACGGCCAGCCGGAGCCGACGATCAGCAAGAACCCCTTCACGGACGTGAAGTCTACCGACTACTTCTACAAAGCCGTCCTCTGGGCGGTGGAGAAGGAGATCACGGCGGGCACGAGCGCAACGACCTTCAGTCCTGCCGCGACCGTGACGCGCGCGCAGACGGTGACCTTCCTCTGGCGCGCCGAGGGCAAGCCCGCGGCGACAGCGAAGAACCCCTTCACGGACGTTCCCGCCGGACAGTATTACACGGACGCTGTCCTCTGGGCGGTGAAGAATGAGATCACCGCCGGCACCTCGGCGACGACGTTCTCGCCGAATAACCCCTGCACCCGCGGCCAGATCGTGACCTTCCTGTACCGGTACATGAAGTAACGGCAGAGGAGAAAGAGCGCGTTAGGAAACGCACATGCAATGGTTGCTGCAGTAGAGCGGCCGCCTGCGACAAGGAGAAAAAATATGGACTGCAAAACCGACTGGTGGAAGCGCGCGGTGATCTATCAGATCTATCCGCGCAGCTTCGCCGACTCCAACGGCGACGGTGTCGGGGACATCCCCGGCATCCTCACAAAGCTGGACTATCTCAAAGCCCTCGGCGTGGACGCGATCTGGCTCTCGCCGGTCTATCGTTCCCCGCAGTATGACAACGGCTATGACATTTCCGACTATCAGGACATTGATCCGCTCTTCGGCACAATGGAGGACATGGACTGCCTCATCCGCGAGGCGGCGTCGCGCGGCATCCGGATCATCATGGATCTGGTCTTAAACCACACGAGCGACGAGCATCCGTGGTTTCTCTCGGCAAAGCAGAGCCGCGAGAGCGAATACCACGACTGGTACATCTGGCGCGATCCGCTGCCCGGCGAGCGCACCGACGGCGACACCGCCGCCTTCGGCGACGGCGCGTGGCAGTATGTCCCTGAGATCGGACAGTTTTATTACTATCAGTTTTCCCACCGGCAGCCGGATCTCAACTGGGCCAATCCCGCCGTGCGGCAGGCGCTCTATGACATGATCAACTGGTGGTCTGACCGCGGCGTCGGCGGCTTTCGGCTGGACGTGGTGGATCATCTCGGCAAGGACCCATCCATCCCCGTGAAGGTCAACGGCCCGCGTCTGCACGAATATGTGCGCGAGATGAGCAGGGCGTGCTTTCAGCGCCCCGGCCTCGTCACGGTGGGGGAGGCCTGGAGCGCGAACATTGACCGCGCGAAGATCTACAGCAATCCCGACGGCTCGGAGCTCTCGATGGTGTTTCAGTTTGAACACATTCTGCTCGACCAGCAGCCCGGCGGGGAGAAGTGGGATCTCGCGCCGCTGCCGCTGCGGCAGTTCAAGGCGGTCATCTCCCGCTGGCAGAAGGGACTGCACGGCTGCGGCTGGAACAGCCTGTTCTATGAAAACCATGACCTTCCCCGTATTGTCTCCCGCTGGGGTGACGACGGGGCTTGCCGCGAGGCGTCGGCGAAGATGCTCGCCGTGCTGCTCTTCGGGCTCGAGGGCACGCCCTATATCTATCAGGGGCAGGAGCTCGCCATGACGAATCTGCCGCTTCGGCTGGACGAATATCAGGACGTGGAGACGCTGAACATGATCTCGGCCCGCCGCGCGAAGGGTTATTCGGAGGAAGAGATTCTCCGCTCGGCACGTGCCAAGAGCCGCGACAATGCCCGCAGCCCCATGCAGTGGGACGCATCGGAAAACGCCGGCTTCACCTCCGGCACGCCGTGGCTGCCGGTCAACGCTAATTACCGTGAGATTAACGCCGCCGAGCAGCAGGGGAGAGCCGACTCCGTCTTCTCCTGCTATCAGACGCTCATTTCCCTGCGCAGGACCTATGCCGTCTTTACCGAGGGCGTGTTTGACCTTCTCCTGCCGGAGGACGAGCATCTCTTCGCCTACACGCGCGAGACGCCGCGCGAGCGGCTGCTCGTCGTCTGCAATTTCGGCGGCGAGACACAAGTCAATCCCCTTGCATCACAGACGGCGGACATGGCGCTGCTCTTCGGTACCTGCGTAGAGGAAACCGACGCCCTGCGCCCGTGGGAGGCGCGGATCTATTACAAAGGAGGAAACTGACCATGGCAAGCGGAAGAATGGAGTTTCACGCCGAGACCATCATGCAGCACGCGAACTTTTCCTTCGTGCTGCCGAACGATGTGAACATGGAGGAGGTCTTCGACCTCAGTAATTATGACCGCCCGACCAAAACGCTCATCCTGCTCCACGGCCTCACCGGCACGGACACGGACTGGCTCTTCGGCGGCGTGGCGCAGGAGATGGCCATTCAGTATAATCTCGCGGTCTTCATGCCCACGACGGGCAACAGCTTCTATCTTGACCGGGGCTATCCCGGCGGCAACTTCGGCAGCTTTGTCGGCGAGGAGCTTCCCGCCTACATCCGCAAGGTATTCGGCCATGCAATGACGCGCGAGGACACGCTCATCGGCGGCCTCTCCATGGGCGGCTACGGCGCGATCCACACCGCGCTGGACTTTCCGGAGACGTTTTCCGCCTGCGTCGCGCTCTCGTCCGCGCTGCGGATTTATGAGTTTGCTGCGCAGGAGGACACCAGCGTCATCCCGCAGCCTATGATTGAGGACATTTTCGGCGACGTGTCAAAGCTCGTCGATTCCGACCGCAACCCCGAGGTGCAGCTTCGCCGCCTGAAGGAATCCGGCGCGCCGATCCCCAGGCTCTATCTCGCCTGCGGCACGGAGGACGCGCTTGTGCGCTCCAACCGACAGTTCCGGGACTTCCTCAAGGCCGAGGGCGCGGACTTTGCCTATGACGAGGGGCCGGGCAGACACAACTGGACGTTCTGGAATCAGTATCTCCCGCGCGGTCTGAGCTGGGCGCTGGGCTGAAAAAAGCTTGTGCCATGGGCAATTATGGTATATAATAATCAGGTATGTATCAAAAATTGCCGAATCGGCGCGAAAATCATGACTGGAGGATTCCTGTATGGACTACGAAAGACTCATTAACACCCGCCTGTTCCTTCTGGACATGGACGGCACGCTCTATCTGGGCGACGATGTGTTCCCCGGCGCCGTGGATTTTATCCACTCCATCTCCGAGACCGGCCGCAACTACATTTACCTCACCAACAATTCCTCCCGCGCCGGCGTTGACTATATCACCCGTCTGCGCAAGCTCGGCTTCCCCTGCGAGGCGGAGAACGTCTTCACCTCCGGCATGGCCACGGGCGAGTTCCTGAACCAGAACTATCCCGGCGCGAAGGTCTACCTTGCCGGCACCAAGGCGTTTTACCGCGAGCTGCAGAGCTACGGCATCGACCTCGTGAACGACGAAAACGGCCATACCGACGTTCAGGACGTCGATGTGGTGGTGCAGGGCTTCGACACCGAGCTCGTCTATGAAAAGCTGGATCTGGCCTGCCATTTCCTGCGCCGCGGCGCCGCCTTCATCGCCGCGAACCCCGACTGGGTCTGCCCCATGCCGGCGGACGAGGTTCTGCCCGACTGCGGCAGCATCTGCGCCCTGCTCACCGCCGCCTCCGGCGTGAAGCCGAACTATATCGGCAAGCCCAACCGCAACATGATCGACGTCATCTCCAAGATGACCGGCATCCCGAATGAGAATATCTGCGCCGTGGGCGACCGTCTGTATACCGATATCGCCGTGGCGAAGAATGCGGGCAGCGTGTCCGTGTGCGTCCTCTCCGGCGAGAGCAGCGAGGCCGATATTGCCGCGAGCGAGGTCAAGCCCGATTACGTTCTCAAGGACGTGGCGGAGATTGCCAAGATCCTGCGCGCCGCGCAGAAATAATTCCGGCAGTGCAAAAAGCAGAGCCAATCGGCTCTGCTTTTTTGCGTTGGTAGACATAATTTTTTGAAAACCGTCTTGCAAAAGCGTTTTCTTTCGCTATAATAGAAACATACATTTTGCGGCGCTGTGCGCGCCGGGAGAGGATAACACATATGAAAAAACGCTTGATTGCCCTGCTGCTGACGCTGGTTTGCGTGCTGGGCCTGTTCGCGGCCGTCCCCGCTTATGCCGATGAGCCGGAGACCACCGCACCCGTCGAGGAGACGGCGGCTCCCGCTGACGAGACGGCGGCTCCCGCTGACGAGACGGCAGCCCCCGCTGAGGAGACGGCAGCTCCCGCCGAGGAAACGGCAGCTCCCGCCGAGGAAACGGCGGCTCCCGCTGAGGAGACCGCCGAGCCGACTGCCACGCCTGAGCCGACTGCCACCCCGGAGCCCACTGCGACGCCCGCTCCCACCGGTCCCTGGTATCAGCCTGCGATGGACTATGCCAAGGAAAACGGTCTGCTCAAGGGCGACGATAAGGGCAACATGAACCCCACCAAGAACGCCACCCGCGCCGAGATCGCCACGATTCTCAGCCGCGTCTTCGGCGTTGCCACCGGCAAGGACATCAGCCACTTCACCGACATGTCCTCCGGTGCGTGGTATTATTCTCCCATGTCCATCATGGCGGATATGGGCATTCTCAAGGGTGACGCGGACTACACCATGCGTCCCAACGCCGCCATCAACCGTCAGGAGGCCTTCGCGCTGATTGCCCGCTCCTTCTGCGTCCCCGAGGGCGACGTTTCTTCCCTGAAGGACTTCACCGACGCCTCCCAGATCACCGACTGGGCCAAGAAGACCTTGGCCGGTATGGTGGAGGCCGGGCTTGTCCGCGGCGATAAGAACATGCTCAACCCCAAGGGCAACATCACCCGCGCCGAGTTTGCGCAGGTGCTGTATAATCTCAAGCTCCAGTTCTGCTCCGAGGCGGACGCCCTGCCCGAGGACGGCATCGTGATCTATTCCGGCGCCTCTCCGCTGGATGTTACGGACTTCGCCGGCCAGCTCTTCCTCGCCGGCAAGGATCAGATCGCGCTCACCGGCGACGCGCCTGACGCGCAGATCTATGTCCGCATGAACCGCGGCGCCGCCGTCACGGTAGACGGCAATGTCGCCTCCGTGGATCTCTACACCCGCCAGACCCGCCTGGACGGCGACGGCAGCGCCAAATCCGTCGGCGTGTATGCCCCCGCCTGCGAGGTCTCTCTGAAGGCGGACAAAACCGACAAGTCCTATGACGACGGTCTGCTCGGCGTGGAAAAGGCGGAGACCGATCCCGTCCCCGCGCTCACGCCCGAAAACCGCTCCGTGGCGCTGACGGTTTCCTATAAGAATCTGCAGCCCGAAGGCACCGTGAACGGCAAGCGCACCTGCATGCTCTACTGGTGGATCGACGGCGTGCGCCAGCCCAACCGCGTGGTCAATCTCACCGTTGGTCAGACGGCGCAGGAGGCCTTCCACGTCTCCGAGTCTCTCTGGAAGCGCAACATGCCGGTGGACAGCCACAAGGTTACTGTCCGCCTCATGTACGGCACGGACTGCATCACCAGCACCTTCACCGTGCCCGTGAAGAACTACACCGATGCGGAGTATGCGCAGATTGCTTCCCAGAACGCCCACCCCTACCGCATTGAGGTCGTGAAGAACAAGTGCACCGTGCTCGTTTATGGTCTGGACAAGAGCGGCAAATACTCCATCCTGCACAGAACCTTTGTCTGCTCCCCCGGCAACGCCACGCCGATCGGCACGTTCTATACGCCCAACAAGGTCCGCTGGGGCCAGCTCATGGGCGGCGTCTGGGGCCAGTACTGCACGACCATCACCGGCGGCTTCCTGTTCCACTCCGTGTATTATCACACCACCGATCCCAGCACCCTGTACTATGACGCCTACAACCAGCTCGGCACCATCTGCTCTCACGGCTGTGTGCGCGTCACGGTGGCGGACGCCAAGTGGATGTATGACAACTGCCCGCTCGGCACGGCGGTCACGATCTATAACAGCGACACGATGCCCGTGCCCAAGGCCACGGCGCAGCGCATCCCCACCAACAGCCCCTATCGCGGCTGGGATCCGACCGACCCCGATCCGAGAAACCCGTGGAATAAGTAAATAAAAGAACGAGACCGCTTCGGCGGTCTCGTTTTTAATTGGAGATGCACTTCAGAATGACTCAGCACCGCATCGAAACAGAACTCGCAGGGGCGACCTGTGGTCGCCCGCATTCCCTGTCATCCCGAGCTTGCCGAGGGATCTTGGCAGAGCAGTACTGCGGAGGCAAGATCCTTCGACTCCGCTTCGCGTCGCTCAGGATGACAGTATGGCGCGATGCCCACATCGCCCCGCATACATTGGCAAATGTCCGACAGAACCGTAGGGGCGGATATCATCCGCCCGCTTCCGCAAAAAAGAGAACCCACATCGTGGGTTCTCTTTTTCCGTATTGCTTTTATTTCGCCAGATCCCGATACAGGAACGTAACGATCTGCGCGCGGGTGCAGGGATTATTCGGCGAGAACGTCGTCGCGGAGGTTCCGGCGGTGATTTCGTTCTTCACCGCCCAGAGGACGGCGTCCGTGTAATACTGACCAGACGGAACGTCCTTAAAGGGATTGCTCGTCTTTGCCGCGGGCTTGCCCTCGGCGCGCCAGAGGAAGGTCACGGTCTGCGCGCGGGTGACCGTGTCGTTCGGGCTGAATGTGGTCTTGCTCGTTCCGGCGGTGATTTCCTTCTCCACCGCCCAGAGGACAGCTTTGTAGAAGTAGTCAGAGCTCTTCACGTCGGTGAACGGATTCTTTGTGATCGTCGGCTCCGGGCAGCCCTTCGCGCGCCAGAGGAAGGTCACGATCTGTCCGCGCGTGCAGGGGCTCGCGGGGGAGAACGTCGTCGCGGAAGTGCCGGCTGTGATCTGCGGATCGTGGCTTACCGCCCAGAGCACAGGCTCAGCGTAATACTGATCCTTTGCCACATCCGAGAAGGGGTTTTTGACCTCGGGCTTTGCGGTGGGCGCAGGCGCTGCGGTCGGCTTCGGAGTCGCGGTGGGCTTCGGCGTTACAGCCGGCGCTGCAGTCGGTTTTGCAGTCGGTGCAGGCGCTGCAGTCGGTTTTGCGGTGGGCGCGGGAGCTGCAGTTGGCTTCGGAGTCGGCGCGGGTGTTGCAGGCGCTTCGACACAATGAATGGTGGCGGTTTGCAATGGAACGTTGTCTCCGATGCCCCATTCAATATTGATCTGGTCCCACTGTTCTCTGGTACCCTGGAAGTAAACATCCGCCAGAGCCGTGCAGCCGGAAAACGCGCCCCGACCGATCTTCGTCACGCTCACCGGAATCGTCACAGTCTCCAGTGCGGCGCAGTCCCAGAACAGCCACCCTTCAATCTCGGTGAGTTTCTCGGGCAGCGTCATGGTTTTCAGACTGTCACAGTTGGAGAAAGCGGCCTCAATTGTGGTAACGCTGGCGGGAATTTTCACGGTTGTCAGCGTGTCGCAGTCGTAGAATGCACTGGACTCAATTGCGGTCACACTATCCGGAATCGTGATCTCAGAAAGATTTATGCATCCATTGAACAGACTGCAGCTGATGGTTTCCAGTCCTTCCGGCAGTGTGATCTTTTTAAGATTCTTGCAGTATCGAAACGCTTCATAGTCTATTGTGCGCACGCTGCTCGGAATGGTCACCTCTGTGATTCCTGTGCATGTGCAAAACGCAGAACTGCCGATGTGAATCAGTCCGGCGGGCAGCGTGAGCTTGGTGAGCGCTCTGCAATCGTCCGCAGCGGCGTCTGCGATGACCTTTGTTCCGGCGCGGACATTGCATACTGTCACATTTTCGCCGACGTGCGCCAGCACGCGGTTCAGATACACAATCTCATTTTCAGTGTCGCGCAGCAGCGCCGTTTTCTCAAAGGCGCCGTATCCGACATGCGTGATGCTGTCCGGAAGCGTAACTTGGCTCAGCTTGGAACAGTTGCTGAAGGCATAACTCGGAATTTCTTCTACGCCTTCCGGGATGGTGATGCGCTCCAGATTGGAGCAATAGTAGAAAGCGCTGGATCCGATGTATTTGACGCTGTCCGGAAAACTGACAGAGATCAGCGCGGCGCTGTCGAGCAGTTCGGCTCCGCCGTCGTCGCCCAGTCTCTTGACAGCGGAGAACGCCAGATCAGCGATGACAGTCGTTCCGGCGCGGACATGGAAGTGCTCCACGTCCTCGCCGACCTTGATCAGGACACTGCCGATGTACACCGAGCCGGTTTTCCAGTCCTCCGGATTCCCGTACAGCGCCGTGCCGTAAAATGCGTAGTCGCCGACCGACCGGATGCTGCTTGGAAGGGATACATCAGACAGGCTCCTGCAGTACATGAATGCATCCATCCCGATCTGCTCGACGCCTTCCTTCACCGTCACGCTGGTCAGACCGGTGCAGGCATAAAAAGCGCGCTCCGGAACGGCGGTCACGCCGCCGGGGATGGTGATTGTCTTCAGACTTGTGCATTCGCTGAACGCTCTCTCGCCCAGAGCGGAAAGCTGACTGGGAAGCGTGACCGCGCGCAGCGCGGTGCAGGAGGCGAATGCCCAACTGCCGATCGTCGTCACGGTATCCGCCATCGTCACGGTTTTCAGGCTGCTGCAGCCTGCAAACGCGGAAGACTCGATTGTATCCACGCCGGATTCCAGCTTCACGGTGGTGAGGCTGGTGCATCCGCAAAACGCGGACTCCTGAATTGTTTTTACACTCCCCGGGATGGTCAAAGAGGTTAATTTACTGCTGTTTTCAAACGCGCGTCTGAAAATCTCAACGACCGGTTTTCCCTCGATCACGGAGGGAATGACCAGTTCCGCCGAAGAACCGTCGTAACCCATGATGGTCATTCCGTTGATCTCTTCATCAAAAGCGTAGTTCAGATGGGAATAGGATGTTTCTGCCGCTCTTGTGATCGTGATGCCCGGAAACACCGCGATGAGCATGCACAGTACCAGCAGCCAGCTGATTGCTCTTTTTTTCATATGTTGCCTCCCCGACAAATTCTCTATTTATTACACGCAGATATCAATCGCCTCGCAGGCGCCTTTCCCAAATTCCGCGTCCATCGCGGCGCGGTAGGCGTCATACTCTGCGATCGGCGTGAGCGCCTGCACGCACCCGGCAAAGCCGCCGCCGTGCACGCGCCAGGCGCCCTTGCCCTCCAGCAGGGAGGCGGCGAGGGCGAGCCCGCGCTCGAGACAGTCGTCGCCCTCGGCGGCGCGGATGTTTCTGAGCAGCTGCTCCGAGGAGCGGCCCGATTCGTTCATCAGCCGGAGATAGGTCTCCATGTCGCCGCGCTCCAGCGCCTCGGCCATCTGCGGCACGCGGCGGTTCTCATCATAAAAATGCTTTGCGCGGTCCCAAACGGGGGAGTCCTGCCGCTGCGCGTCGAACACTTCCTCCGGCACGTCGGAGAGCAGCTCGCCGCCGAGCGCTTTTGCGACGGCTTTCATATCCGCCGGGACGGCGGCGTAGGCCGCTGTGAGATTGGCGTGGCTGCCGCCGGTGTCCGTGAGCGAAAGGACGTAGCCCAGCGCGCGGAAGTCGGTGCGGATGGGGCGCACCTCCATCGAAGCAAAGTCCACATAGACCGCGCCGGTCGTCGCGCAGGCGATCTGATCCATCAGCCCGGAGGGCTTGCCGAAAAAGCGGTTTTCCGCCTCCTGCCCGATGATCGCGAGCGTGAGCGCGTCGAAGCGGTCCGCGTTGCACAGCCCATTCCAGATCCGGCCCATGAGAATTTCAAACGCCGCCGAGGAGCTCAGCCCCCCTCCGGAGCGGATCGTGGAGGAGACCGACGCCTCAAAGCCGCAGATCTCGCCGCCTCTTGCGCGAATGCCCGCGGCGACGCCGCGCACGAGCGCGGCAGAGGTCTCTTTTTCCGCCTCCTGCGGCTCCAGATCCCGCAGATCCACCGTGAAGGGCTTGAAGCCCTCCGACGCAATGGTCACGAGCGGCTCTGAAATCGGCGTCACCTTTGCCGTGATGCCCACGTCCACCGCCGCGGCGAGAATCCGTCCCTTCTGATGATCTGTATGATTCCCGGCAAGCTCCGTGCGTCCGGGCGCAAAAAAGGTCTGCACAGCATCCCCTCCCAACCGTATTTTCTCCAGATTACCCCATGCGGGCGCGGATGTCAATTTCCGAATTTGCATATCTCACATGAATATGCACATTAATATTCATCCCGGTTTCTCAGTTTTTACCAATTTGCATTTTATTCTATACAAACGTGACGCGGCCTTTGATGGTTTTTGTGTACAACTGCATAAAAATCCTAAAATGAACGAATAAAAATACAAAATTCCTTGACTTTCGGGTACGAAAGTGATAAACTCCGAATTGTCCCAAAACTGTGAATGAAAAGAGGCAAACAAAATGAAAAAGTTTATCACTCTGCTTCTGGCTGTTCTGATGGTGGCTTCTCTGGCCGCCTGCGGCAGCAAGAACGAGGCTGCTCCCGCCGGCTCTGACGCCGCCGCGAGCGAAGCCGCTTCCTCCACCGCGCTGAAGATTCTCGACACCGAGTACGTCACCGAGGATTATGCCATCGCCGTGGCCAAGGAAAATGAGGATCTGCTCAGCCAGATCAACACCGCCCTCACCGCTCTGATCGCGGACGGCACGGTCGCTCAGGTCGTGGACTACTACGTCTCCGGCGAGGGTGAGCTGCCCGCCTTCCAGCAGGATGTCGCGGCGGACGCCGAGGTTCTCACCATGGGCACCAACGCCGCCTTCCCTCCCTATGAGTTCTATGAGAACGACGCCATCGTCGGCATTGACGCCGTCGTCGCCGGTCTGATTGCCGACCAGCTCGGCATGAAGCTCGACATTCAGGACATGGACTTCGACGCCATCATCCCGGCTGTCGTCTCCGGCAAGGTGGACATGGGCATGGCCGGCATGACCGTGACCGAGGAGCGTCTCGAGAGCGTCAGCTTCTCTGAGAGCTATGCCACCGGCGTGCAGGTCGTCATCGTCCCCGAGAATTCTCCCATTGAGACCGTCGACCAGCTCTTCAGCCTGATCGAGGACGGCGAGGATGTCCAGATCGGCACCCAGAACGCCACCACCGGCTTCATCTATGCTTCTGATGACTTCGGAGAGGATCACGTCCAGGCCTTCAACAAGGGCGCTGACGCCATCCAGGCTCTGGTCACCGGCAAGCTGACCTGCGTCATCATCGACAACGAGCCCGCCAAGGCTTTCGTGGCCGCGAACAACGGCTGATTGACCGCATCATCGCGGTATTACCTGCGCTGACCTTCTGTCTCTGACGGGATGGACGCGCATGGGGAGCGCGAGGGGATGGGATTCCCCTCGCGTTTTTGATCGTCCTCAGCCGCCGAAAGCGGCTGAGCCTCGAAAGCAATCTGCTTTCGAGGCTCCATGCTGAGCATGGAGCCGCTTCCAGTATGAGAAAGGAAAAGGAGGGATCATCATGTCAGACTGGTTCGCCGGACTCAAGAAGGACTTTGTGCTGAACTTCGTCAGTGATGACCGCTGGAAATACCTCACGTCCGGCCTTGCCAACACGCTGAAGATCACGTTTTTCGCCGTGCTCATCGGCATCGCCCTCGGCGTCATCATCGCCATCGTCCGCGCCACGTGGGACAAAAACAAGGATACCATGCGCCCCGGCGTGGGCAAGACGCTGCTCGCCATCGGCAACGCGATCTGTCAGGTCTATCTCACGGTCATCCGCGGCACGCCTGTGCTTGTGCAGCTGATGATCATCTACTATATCATTTTTGCCTCCTCCAATAACGGCGTCCTCATCGCGACGCTCGCCTTCGGCATCAACTCCGGCGCCTACGTCGCAGAGATTATCCGAGGCGGCATCATGTCCACGGACAACGGCCAGTTTGAGGCCGGGCGCAGTCTCGGCTTCAACTATGTGCAGACGATGTGGTATATTATCATCCCGCAGGCGCTCAAGAGCGTGCTGCCCGCGCTGGCAAATGAGTTCATCGTCCTGCTCAAGGAGACCTCCGTCGCCGGCTACGTCGCCATCCGCGACCTGACCAAGGGCGGCGACATCATCCGCGGCGTCACCTATTCGCCCTTCATGCCCCTGATCGCCGTGGCCATCATCTATCTGGTCATGGTCATGTTCTTCACCTGGCTTGTGGGCAAGCTGGAAAGGAGGCTGCGCAGCAGTGACCACTGAGAAACTCATTCAGGTCAAGGACCTGCAAAAGCACTTCAAGGGCGGCGAAATCAAAGCGCTCGACGGCGTCACCACCGATATCCGCAAGGGCGAGGTCGTCGTGGTCATCGGCCCCTCCGGCTCCGGCAAGAGCACGTTTCTGCGCTGCCTGAACCTTCTCGAGGTGCCCACCGGCGGCACCATCTCCTTTGAGGGCACGGACATCACCGACCCCAAGTGCAACATCAACCTCCACCGCCAGAAGATGGGCATGGTCTTCCAGCACTTCAATCTCTTCCCGCACATGACCCTGCTGAAAAACATGACCATCGCCCCGATGAAGCTGCTGCACAAGTCCCAGTCCGAGGCTGAGGCCAAGGCCATGGAACTTTTAGAGCGCGTCGGTCTGGCTGACCGCGCGGGGGCCTATCCGTCTCAGCTCTCCGGCGGCCAGAAGCAGCGCATTGCCATCGTCCGCGCCCTGTGCATGGAGCCGGACGTCATGCTCTTTGACGAGCCGACCTCTGCGCTTGACCCCGAGATGGTCGGCGAGGTGCTAGACGTTATGAAGCAGCTCGCCCGCGACGGCATGACCATGGTCGTCGTCACGCATGAGATGGGCTTCGCCCGCGAGGTGGGCGACCGCGTGCTCTTCATGGCGGACGGCAAGCTCATCGAGGAGGGAACCCCTTACAAGCTCTTCACCAATCCGCAGAGCCCCCGCCTGCAGGATTTCCTCGCAAAGGTGCTCTGAGCGCGAAATATTCTTCATTTAAATTGAAAATACTCCATTTCGACAAAGAAATGGAGTATTTTTCATTTAATTACCATTCTGAATAAAAATATAAGGTTTTTCAGTGACAATCAGAATGAAAACTGGTTGCCGACAAGCTTTACTGACCACAGGGAGGAAAAAGATTGGAGGCGGTGCCATGAACTACGGCTACATTCGGGTTTCCACAAAAGATCAAAATGAAGAACGTCAGCTCATCGCCATGCGGAACTTTGGCCTGGATTCCTCCGTCATATATATTGACAAGCAGTCCGGCAAAGATTTTCAGCGCCCGCAGTACCGCCGTCTGGTGCGGAAGCTCCGGCGGGGGGACGCGCTCGTGGTCAAGAGCATCGACCGGCTGGGCCGCAACTATGAGGAGATTCTCGAGCAGTGGCGCCTGATCACCAAGGGCAAGGACGCGGACATTATCGTGCTCGATATGCCGCTTCTGGACACACGCCTTGCGCGTGATCTCACCGGCACGCTCATCGCGGACATCGTTCTGCAGCTGCTCAGCTATGTGGCGGAGACGGAGCGCTCCTTCATCCGGCAGCGGCAGGCGGAGGGCATCGCCGCGGCGCAGGCGCGGGGCGTCCGCTTCGGGCGGGAGGCGCTGCCCATCCCGGCGGAGTTTGACGAGATTTATGATCTGTGGAAAGATAAAAAAATGACCGCCCGAGCGGCGGCGGAACGATTGGGGGTCTGTGTAAAGACCTTTAAAAAATGGGTATCGATGGGAAAAAGTGAGCATTAAGGTAGAGTTTGGTAACCAGTTTTTCTTTTGATCCTAATTTGAATCAAAAGCATTATATACCAACGTTTTACTTTTGGCAATACTTTGTTGGAAAAAAAGTCTACTTTGATTCGCAGTAGAGCGCGGCGTCACGCCTTGGTGACCGGTCGTCTCGACTGCGGTTTTTTGTACTTTGAACCGCATTTAACTGATCCGAAGCCCAGCAAAGCGGGTTCGGATCAGAGAGGAAAAACGGGGAAGCGGATGCGGAGCCGTCGGGCGCAAGCCCGGCTGCGCAGCGGAGCGCGCCCGATAATAGCCTTTCGTACTGATCCGAAGCCCGTCGAAGCGGGTTCGGATCAGAGAGGAAAAACGGGGAAGCGGATGCGGAGCCGTCGGGCGTAAGCCCGGCTGCGCAGCGGAGCGCGCCCGTTTTGACGAGGATTTTCGCGGCCTCCTTTCTGCCGCTGAAATCATATGGGGGTGCGCGGTTCGTCCCCCGGGTCGGGCCGCGCCGTTTTTCCCCGCCCTTACCCCATTTACAACTGCAGCTTTTTTTACGCCAGTTTACCCCACTGGTGCGATTGCTGTCTCTGCAGGTTCCCCGCCTGCACAATTGCATACCCCGGATTCGCAAAGCCCCGGCGAGTCCAAACTGTCATCCCATGCTGTTTTCCGGGAGGGGCCTTTGTCCCTCCCGGTTTTTCGCACTATGGTTCTGTTTTTCTCCGGGAGGGGCTTTGCCCCTTCCGGTTTTTGCTTTGGAAAGGAAGATCGGGGGCGGCGTCTCGACGTCCCGCACAATCTGCACCGAATTGCGCACCATCCCCGGCGAATTGGCTTCCACGTCCTGTAGGGGCGACCTGTGGTCGCCCGCTGACACCGGCAGTCATTCCACATGCGGGCGACCGCAGGTCGCCCCTACAAACGCTGCGGCAGAGCACTCCAATATCTGCCCGCAATACCGCTCTGCAAAAACATTTATGTTTTTATATAGATACCCCACAGCAAAATCTCTTATGGAAAGGAAAACATGAGCATGAAGAAAAGACTTTTGAGCCTCGTTCTGTGTCTCGTCATGGTCTTCTCGCTGCTTCCGGTGTTTGAAGCGCCGGCGCAGGCAGCGGACGAAAACGGCACCATCACGAACCCCGCCCCTGCGACGGACGAGAGCGGCAAGCTGAATCTCACGAAGACCCTCTCGGCCAACACGACGAACGGGACCTATGACATCACCATGGAGTCCTGGGCGACCGGCGAGGTCAAGACCCAGGGCATTACCGAGAAGATCCCGACGGACTTCGTCGTCGTGGTGGACCAGTCCGGCTCCATGGACACGACGGATATGCCCACCGGCAATCCGACCGTCCAGAACAACAAGTATCTGGAGGATATCGCCAACGGCGCCTACTACTACAAGGACGGCGATAACTACTATCGCGACTACGGCGTCAAGGACTATCTGTATCGCTACTATCCGGCCAACTACTGGTTCACCGGCGACATCGTCGAGCATCTGGGCGCTGACATCGGCTGGTTCATGAGCGAGACCGACGCCACCACCAACATCGACAATGCCTTCTACTTCCGTGAGGTCGTTGGCGACCAGACGTATTACATCCCGATCCGGACCACCATCGAGGGCAAGATCGGTACGTATTACATGCGCTTTTCGTACCCCAGCAAGAAGACCGGGAGCACCTACGAATTTAACCGCGAGGTCACGACCTATTCTTCCAACGGCAAATCCCCCTGGTACAAGAACGTCTTGAACGGCGACGTGATGACGAGCGGCGCTCTCTGGGCAACCGCGAATGCTGCCGTTCAGACGCTGTACCCGAACGACAACGCCTATACCTATTCCACCATCAATCTCGGTCTTGCGAGACCCAGAACCGGTATGTACATCAACTACCCGATGTACGGCCGTCATCTGTCCTACACCAAGCTCTGCTACCGCGACGTGAACGGTGTGGAGCATGAGGTTGCGTCCAACAGCAACGGCCGCACCACCTGGGAGTACTGCGACGATGACGGGATTGCCCGCACCACGGACAGCGTGACGTCTGCCCGCCCGACCTACTCCGGCCTGTATACCTTCTCCGGCACGACCGACCGCATCACAGCCCTGAAGGCGGCGCTGAACGAGTTCGCGGGCGCGGTCGCCAACGAGACCGACGACTTTGCCCCAGTCGACAACCGCGTCTCCATCGTCGGCTTCTCCAGCCCCAACTACAGCAACACCGTGCTGCTGACCCACACCGAGCGCGACATCAGCTCCGGCAGCACCAACGGCTGGCAGAAGGGCACCTGCGACGGTAATGCTTCCGAGTATTACGGCAAGGGTCTTGTCGGCGCCACGGACGGCAATGTCGGCACCGTGAACCCCAAGATCACGAACGCCATCACCGCCATCACAGCCAACGGCGGCACCCAGCCTGAGGACGGCCTGAACATGGCCTATCAGGTGCTCACGAACCGCAGCAATACCACCTATACGATCCGCAGCGGTGAGCACAAGGACGAGACCGTGGACCGCAACACCATCGTCATCTTCTTCACCGACGGTCAGCCCGGCGATTACCACTACAGCGACCAGTATTCTGAGGCCAACGAAGTGGTCGCCCAGGCCAAGCAGATCAAGGACTACGGAAAGACTCTGGACTACGGCACCAGCATCTTCTCCATCGGCGTCTTCGGTGAGTCTGACGCCAACCCGCTGACTTATACGCATGAAACCAGAACGAACAGCCAGGGTGAAGACAAAGCCTGGAAGTATCTCGGCGGCTGGATGGAGAGCTATCACGATGAGTACTATCCGTATTCCTGGTACTGCCTGCGCCGCCAGTGGCGTCCCAACAGCGCAAGCGCCTCTGACAACTACACGGCTGCGCCGAATGATACCATTTTCGATTACATGTCGGTTGTCTCCTCCAACTATCCGGATGCGGAGCAGTTCATCGCTCCTAGCTGGCTGAGCGGAAACTACACCGGAGCGAATGGATATACTGGCGCGACCGATGGCGTACGGCATAAGGAGACGGCGGAGACCACCAACAAGTACTACCGCATGGCCTCCAACCAGGATACCCTCGTCGCGGCCTTCCTGCAGGCGGTCACGATGAACAACGAGGAGATCACCTCCGACACCAGCGTCCCGCTGAACGAGACCGCGATCTTCAAGGATAAGGTCAACCTCGCGGACTTTGATACCACCGGCGCGACCTATACCGTCCAGTGGCAGCCTGTGAAGGAGCAGAACGGCCAGCTCGTCAACAACGGCAGCGCTGTGACGAAGGTCAACGGCGCGGCTTATCCCGCGGACGGCATCAACTACTCCGGCTTCAACTATTCCGCGAACTTCGTCACCAGCGCCCATCCCGGCCAGAAGCTTGTCATCACCATCAACGGCCTGACCCCGAAGAAGACCGTCGGCGAGCTCAAGTCCAACGACGGCAACGCGGGCGTCTATGGCCCGGAGGACGAGGATCCCACCGTCAGCATCACGTCCCCGACGCTGCAGTTCCCCGAGAGCGCGGCCAAGACCTATCTCATCGACTTCAACGCCAAGATGACCGTCGCGACCGAGACCACCAAGCTCGTCGGCGCGACGAACGACACCGTGACCGGCACCAACGGCAGCTTTGTCAAGTCCGGCACGAACGTCACCTATCAGCTCAGCTCCGGCAATCAGGCCGGCAAGACCGCTGAGATCAACAAGGCCTATACCGCCGTGGATACCGCCACGGTCTACGGCAAGCTCGTGAACGTCGAGAACGCCAAGCTCGGCTGGAACCAGATCACCACCGTCCCCGCGAGCAGCGTCTACTATGATGACGATCTCGCGAAGGATACCACGCCCGCCGTCACCGTCGGCGACGGCTCCGGCAAGATCTCCGGCGTGAACGACGCGAACGTCTCCATGAACGCCACCGCCAACGCCGGAACGTATTACTTCACGTTCTATGGCACCGGCATCGACGTCTACTGCACCACGCACTCCAACGGCGGCTTCGTTTCTGCCGCGGTGTTCACCGGCTCCGGCGAGAGCGCCTGCGTCAAGGCCAACCGCGTCGGCTCCGCCAAGACCGTGAGAGACTACTCCGCTGAGAACATTTACAATACGCCCTCGGTCTTCTTCAACGGCCTGCCCGCCAACACCTACACGCTGAAGCTCGTGGCGAACGACAACGCCCAGTTCAAGCTCGACGGCGTCCGCGTCTACAACCCCGTCAAGGCGACGGAGGACGGCGCTGCGACGGCTGCGGCGACTGAGCTCGCCAAGACCCCCGAGGCGAACGCCAA
>JAZQDI010000130.1:0-12906 GCA_045546715.1 Oscillospiraceae bacterium
CCATCAAGAGCGCCACCGAGGAGCTGACGCAGGCCTTCTACAAGCTCAGCGAGAAGATGTACCAGCAGGCGAATCCGCAGGGCCAGCCCGGCGCGGGCTTTGATCCCAGCAACATGGGCGGCCAGCAGCCCGGCGGCGACAACGGTCAGCAGTACTACGACGCCGACTACACCGTTGTTGACGACGACAAATAAATCAAAATGGATGCAGGCATCCATTTTGGAGAAGCTTGCACTCCGAACAGATTTTTTGGCTGCAGGCGCGGCTTGCGATAGAAAAAATCTGTTCTCCGCGAGATGAATGATTGCCCTACGGCGAAGCCGCAGGGCAATCATGACAGAATCTTCTTTGCGGCTCCCGAGCCGCAAACTCTGCGAGGCATTTTAATTTACCTGCGGCTGTGTGATGATTCATATGGCCGTTTATGAGGACACATATATGGCAGAAAACAAACGAGATTATTATGAGGTGCTGGGCGTAGAGAAGTCCGCCTCGGACGACGAGATCAAGAAGGCCTACCGCAAGCAGGCCAAGGCCAATCACCCGGACCTGCACCCGAACGACAAGGAGTGCGAGGCGCGGTTCAAGGAGATCAACGAGGCCTACGACGTCCTCTCCGACGAGCAGAAGCGCAAGCTCTACGATCAGTACGGCCACGCGGCCTTTGATCCCAACGGCGGCTATGGTCCCGGCGGCCCCGGCTTCGGCGGGTTCGGCGGCTTTGGCGGCTTCGGGGATATCTTCGGGGATATCTTCGGCGGCGGCTTCGGCGACATTTTCGGCGGCGGCGCGCAGCGCGGCGGCCCGCGCCGGGGCGAGAGCATCCGCGCGAGAGTCACCGTCTCCTTTGAAGAGGCTGCCTTCGGCTGCAACAAGGAGATCAATATCGGCCGTGTCGAGCCCTGCCCGGACTGCGGCGGCTCCGGCGCCGCGAAGGGCACCAGCCCCGAGCAGTGCCCCGACTGCAAGGGCACCGGCTCCGTGCGCACCACACAGCGCACGCCCTTCGGCATGGTGCAGTCCATGGGCGCCTGTAAAAAGTGCGGCGGCCGCGGCAAGATCGTAAAGAATCCCTGCCCCAAGTGCGGCGGCAGAGGCGCCGTGCGCAAAAATCAGAAGATCAATGTGAAGATCCCCGCCGGTATCGACGACGGCCAGACCATCTCTCTGCGCGGTCAGGGCAACGCCGGTCAGGACGGCGGCCCGCAGGGCGATCTGCTTGTCACCGTCATGGTCAAGCCTCATCCGCTCTTCGAGCGCGACGGCAACGCCGTTCTGCTCGAAATGCCTGTGACGTTTGCGCAGGCGGCGCTGGGCGCTGAGATCGAGGTTCCCACCATCGACGGCAAGGTCAAGCTCACCATTCCCGAGGGCACCCAGCCCGGCAGCGTGTTCCGTCTGCGCGGCAAGGGCATCCCGTATCTGCAGAGCAAGTCCGGCCGCGGCGACCAGTTTGTCACGATTGCCGTTTCCGTTCCGAAGGGCATGTCCCACGCCCAGAAGGAGGCGCTGCGCGACTATGCCCGCGCCATGAACGAGCCCGTTCCGGAAGGAAAGGGCGGCATCTTCGGCGGCAAGAAAAAGAAATAAGGCAAAATGAAAACAGGCTCCCGAGCGGGAGCCTGTTTTTGTCATGCGGTCATTACTTCTTCAGTGCGCGGTAGAGGAAGGTGACGATCTGACCGCGGGTGCAGGTGTTGTCCGGGCCGAAGGTCGTGGCGGTTTCGCCCTGCGTCACGCCCTTGGCAAGCGCCCAGAGCACTGCGTCACGGTAGTACTCGCCGGACTTCACATCGGTGAAGGGATTGGTCCCGCTCATCGGCAGATGGCCGAAATAGCGCCACAGGAAGGTCACGACCTGCGCGCGGGTGCAGGGCGCGTCCGGAGAGAAGGTCGTCGCGGAGGTGCCGCTGGTGATGCCCTTTTCCACCGCCCAGAGCACTGCGTCATAGTAGTAAGCACTGGAAGCAACGTCCGAGAAGGGATTCGCGGTGCTCGTCGCCTTGGGAGAGCCCTCCGCGCGCCACAGGAAGGTCACAACCTGCGCACGGGTGCAGGGGCTGGCAGGGGAGAAGTCCACGTTCGACGTGCCCTTGGTGATGCCATTGTCCACCGCCCAGCCGACCGGCACGGCGTAGTACTGATCCTGCGCCACGTCCTGGAAGAAGCCCTGTGCCGCGTTATAGACCTGCTCAATGGGATAGGGCTCCAGCGACTCATTTTTGACCTTTTCAAAGAGCTCGTTCATCTTGTCGCCGGAGATGGTCTTGCCGTTGAGCATGACGGTGCTGGTGTCGATGTAATAGCGATCAGTGCCGTCCTCCACCTGCAGCTTGTAGTGCAGCACGTCGGTCTCCTTCAGCAAGCCGTCCGTTAGCTGATAGAAGGTCATAGTGCCTTCGCGCCAGTATGTGCTCGTTCCTTCAAGATAGCCGGCGTCTGTGTTGACCTCCTTGACGGTGACAACTCTGTTTCCGACGATTTCCAGATCGGCCAGCTCATTGGTTTCCGTGATCTCCGGTCCGGTATACGTCAGCTGGATCAATTCTCTCCGTTCTCCGTTTTGAACCGTATAGATATGGCCGACGGGACCGTCGTCCGTCTTCACGACCATGAACAGTTCCTCCATGCCGTCGCCGTCCAAATCCTTGAGCAGTCCGACGGCACCGGTATCAACGGCGCTCTTGACTGCATTCTGATAGATACTCAGATCCGCCGCGAAGACGCCCATGGGCAGCAGCGTGCAGACCATCATCAGCATGAGCAGCAGACAAAGTGCTCTCTTTTTCATACATTCTCCCCTCCAATTGGTTGGTTTTAGTAATTTTTCAACTACTTGTGTTTATTATCTCACATACAGGTCGTTATTGCAAGCGTCTGTTTTTAGCGGCAGGAAAAAGAAAAATTGTCCAAAACCCATCTAATTTATCAAAATCGTTGCGTTTTCCGTTGCCGAATTCTTCCCATTGTGCTATACTGACCGTGGAATGTTCCACACTTTGGAACAAATATGCCGGATTATCGTCTGATGATTCAGACCAATATTATTCAGGAGGTAACACCCATGAGCATTCTTTCCCGTTTCAGTGATATCGTCTCCGCCAATATCAACGCTCTGCTTGAAAAGGCGGAGGATCCCGCAAAGATGATCGACCACTATCTGCTCAAGGCGAAGGAAGATCTCGCGCAGGTCAAAGAGGAGACCGCCGCGGTCATGGCTGAGGAAGCCCGGTGCAAGCGTCTCATGGATGAGGCACAGGATCAGGTCGAGAAGTATGAAAGCCTTGCCATGAAGGCGCTGAAGGCCGGCAATGAGGGCGACGCCCGCCAGCTCATCGAGCGCAAGCAGGAGCTGGAGAAGAGCCTCATCGCCGCCACCAACAACTACACGCTGGCCAAGTCCAATGCCGACAAGATGCGCCAGATGTATGAGAAGCTCAGCCAGGACGTCGCCACGCTGCAGGCCCGCCGCAGCAACATCAAGGCCACCGTCGCCGTTGCAAAGACGCAGGAGCGCATCAACCAGTCCACGGCCAAGGCCGAGAGCGCCAAGGGCTCTCTGGCCGCCTTTGACCGCATGGAGGAGAAGGCCCAGCAGATGCTCGACAAGGCCAACGCCGAGGCTGAGCTCAACGGTCTGGTGGACACCGCCACCATCACCCTGGAGGAGAAATACTCCGTTCCCAGCGACAGCACGATTGACGACGAGCTGGCCAGAATGAAGGCCGAGCTGGGGATCTGAGTCATGCCCGGCGGAAGAGTCGGCGGCGGAGGCAGTGCCTCCGGCGGCGGTGGCGGGCGCATCGGCGGCGGCGGAGGCTTCGGCGGAGGCCGCGGCGGCAGCTTCGGCGGCAGTTGGGGCGGAAGCTGGGGCGGATCCAGCCGACCCGGCCGGCCCAGCTCCTCCCGTCCGAACTCGGGCTATCGCCCTACCCACTACCCCACCTATGTCCGCCCAATTTATTACAGCGGCGGCGGGGGAGGAAACCACCATTCCAGCAGCGGCAGCAGCGGCTGCCTGACCCTGTTGGTCATCTTCCTCGTTATCTTTTTCGTCATGGCCCTCCTCGCCTCCATGGACAGCAGCGGAGACGTGACCTCGTCTACGGTGCAGCGTGAGCCGCTGAGCGCCGGGTCCGTGAATCTCACGGGATACTATGAAGACAGCACCGGCCTGATCCGCCGCGGCAGCGTGCTGCAGAGCGGCATGAGACATTTCTATGAGAAGACCGGTGTGCAGCCGTTTCTGTATGTGACCCAGACGATCGACGGCGATCCCGATCCCGACGACGCCACGCTGGAGGCCTATGCGCAGAAGCTCTATTCCGAGCTTTTCACAGACAGCGGCCATTTCCTGCTCGTGGTCTATGACCCCGGCGACGACGGGTTCCTCTATTACTTCATCCCCGGCAACGCATCCAAGACCGTGCTCGACGGCGAGGCGCTGGAGATTTTCGAGGGCTACCTCTTCCAGGAGTCGGACGAGTATCTCTCCGGCAGTGTGGAGGGCTATTTCTCCGATGTCTTTGCGCTCACGGCGGACCGCATCATGTCCGTCACGGTGAATCCGATGGTTTACGTTGCGGGCATCGCGGTGGTGTTTGCAATCCTGTGGCTGCTGTATCGCTGGTGGCGCAAGGCCAAGGAGCAGAAAAACAAGGAAAACGAGCACATGCAGCACGTTCTGGACGCGGACATCGAGGATCTTGTGAACGATCCGGAGATGAAGGATCTGGAGGAAAAATACGGCAGCAAGACCGAGGAAAAGCCCAAGACCCAGACCCAAACACAGACAAGCGTGAAGACGGACGACGGCTTCACCGATATGGACCTGAAGGATCCTGCTCTTGCGGATCTGGAGGAAAAATACAAAGACTAACGCAAACACGCCCGGCTCATTGAGCCGGGCGTGTTCAGTCTGTCAAAAACTTGTTTTTCGTCAGACTGCGGAGATACTCGCGCTCCATCGCCCTCGGCGCTGCCTCGGCTGTCGGCGCGAGGACTCGCCTGCAGCGAGTCTCAGGGTGTTATTTCCGGGGCAAAGCTCCGGAAAAAACGAATTGAACTGATTCGCCGCTTCCGAGCGGCAGAGTCTGTGAGACTATTTTGGCAAGCTGAGCACAGTTATTCATTGAGCCGGGTGCGCTGCAGTCTCAGGCAGGCTATCAATTTACATAAATTAATTATGGTAGACTATAAAACTGTTTTCTATCCGGCGGCGAGCAGCAGCTTCTGACTTGTGCGGCTGGTGACCTCCATGTAATAAGCGAGCTCTGCGGCGGTCAGCTCGCTCTCGTCCATAGCCTCGAGCTTTTCCGCGAAGTCCGCGTACCGGCTCATGAAGCTGGCGTAGTCGCCCATCATGGCGGCGAGATCTCCGGCGTCCGCGTTTTCATAGCGTTCCATGAACGCTGCATACTCGTCCATAAAGGCCTCGTAGGAGTCCAGAAAGTCCTTGACCTCGGGGCGGATGTCCGTTTCCGCCGGCACGGGCGTGGGTGTGGGCGCTTCCTCCGGCGCAGGCGTGCGGATTTCTCTCGGCGCCGCGGTGACAGCGGCGGCGGTCTCCGGCTGCGCTGCGGGGCGGGCATTGCGCTGCGCCCCGACGAGCATCAGCACGATGGCGACCAAGCCCCAGAACCACCATTTTTTGTAGATCGGCTTTTTCTTCAATTGAAAAACCTCCTTTTCTGCATGATACCATAGTTCAAACCGCCCCGTTCCCACCGAACCGGTGGGAACGGGCTTGCTTCAGTCGATTCCGCCCTCCAGCAGCGGCGCCTGTCCGTTTGCGCGCAGCAGCGCGTCTACGTCGTGAATGTCGCGTATGCTGCCTGCGAGAGCGGAGAGCAGCACCACGTCGCGGGCGATTCGCCCATGCAGCGGCGCCATGCCATAGAGCGTCAGCGCCTCCTGCGCTTCCTCCGCCGTGAGCCGCGCGGCGAAGCAGAGCCGCAAAATCACGTCCCGGCTCACGGTGTGCTTTTCCTGCGCGATCAGCTTGTATCCGTAGTTTTCCGAGAGATCTGCCGCCAGAAAGACGTCCTGCTGGAGAATTCCCTTTTCCCGGAGCTTTCGGCGCATGTAAGCGGCGAACGCCTTTTTGCCCGGCAGCAGAAGCGCCGCGATCCGGCTGAGATGCTCCGGCAGCAGCCCGGGCGGCACCCGAAGCGCCTCCGCTGTCAGCCTTGCGCTTGTCTGTTCAAAGGTTTCCTGAATCATGTTTCTCATCCCTTTTCATAAGATGAACGCCGGACAGACCGGCGCTCTCTTAACAGGGCTTGTAAATTTCGCGGACAGGGTGTCCGGCAGCGCATGGGCGTGGTTCTGCATGGATTCTGTTGTCGGTTCTGCCTGGACATGGTATAATGCCTTCAACAGAAAGATCCAAGCCGGAAGAACGCTGAGAAAGGAGCGCATTGCAATGGAATACAGACAGTTTCAGGATACCTATGTCATTCGCATGGACCGCGGGGAAGAGGTGGTCGCCTCGCTGACCGCGTTTTGTGAGCAGGAGGGCGTGAAGCTCGCTTCCGTGGAGGCGCTCGGCGCGGCGGATCACGTCGTGATCGGTCTTTATGACGTCGGCGCCAGAGCGTATCACCGCCATGCCTTCGATGAACCGATGGAGATCACGTCGCTGCTCGGCAGCGTCTCCACGAAGGACGGCGAGACCTATCTGCATCTGCACATCAACCTGTGCCGAGCGGATATGAGCGTCATCGGCGGTCATTTGAACGAATGCCGCGTTTCCGCCACCTGCGAGATGTTTGTCCGCAAACTGGACGGTGTTGTGGAGCGCAGGCTCGACGAGGCCGTGACCGGGCTGAACCTCTATGAATTTCTGTAACGCGCAGAAAACGGGACCGTATCATAGACGCGCATGATCAAACTGAAATACGGAAACACAAATACCTATTTCCTCAACGGCCTGCTGATCGATACCGACTATGCGGGGACGCTGCCGGCGTTTTACAAAGCGCTGAAGAAAAACGCGCTGGAAGTCAAGGATATACACTACGTTCTGGCAACGCACTATCACCCGGATCATATGGGGCTCATCGGGGCGCTTGTCCGTCAGGGCGTGAAGCATTTGCTGATCGATGCGCAAATGGATGCAGTTCATTCCTCGGACCACATCTTCGAGCGGGACGGGCTGCCGTTTCTGCCCTTGGATGCGTCGCGGGCGACCGTCATCTCCTGCGCGGAGAGCAGGGCGTTTCTGGCGCAGCTCGGCATCTCGGGAGAGATTGTCTCGATGCCGAGCCACAGTGCAGACAGCATCTCTCTCGTTCTGGACGACGGCAGCTGCATCGTCGGGGATCTGGAGCCATATGAGTATCTGGAAGCCTATGACGACAATCCGCAGCTGCAGGACGACTGGGCGCGCCTCCTTTCGTTTCACCCGAAACGGATCTGCTTTGCCCATGCGCCTGAAAGACGCCTGCAGAGCGAAGAAGCGTCGCAAACGCCCTGAATGCAGACGGCTCACAGCCTCATAAAACAAAAGTGACGCCGAGCGGCGTCACTTTTTAAATCAATATAATAAACATAATATTATTATGGTAAATAATAATTCGTGTTCGTTCGACGATCTTTGTTGTCGTTCGCTCCCGGATATGCTATAGTTACGGTATCACTCCGCGTAACGCGGACGTGCGAATTAAGACATAGTATAGCTGAGCCGTAATCCGGAAACAGAGGAAAATCCACCCATGCTCACCATTTCTTTTTTCACCGCAGAATTGGCGTTTACCATCATCTGGCTGCTGACGAGACTCATTGTCTGGAAGCGGCAGGGAGGAATTCAATGGAAACGCGAAGCCGTTCTGCTGCTCATGTACATCAATCTCGCGGTCATCATCCGGTTTGTGTTTTTCCCGAGAGCACTGGTGGAAGGACACATTCAGTCGCTGGTTTTTCAGGCCTCGGAGGCGTTTCCGTTCCGGATGAATCTGATTCCGCTGGTACACCTGTTTAATTACGGCAGCGTCCGGGACATCGTGTGGAATGTGGTCGGCAATGCGGTCATGTTCGTCCCGACCGGCATTGTCCTGCCGATCGTGTATCGCAGTCTCAACAGCTTTTGGAAGGTAACTGCATGCGGCGCGCTGATCTCCCTGTGCATTGAAATCCTGCAGCTGCCCTTCGCCTCCCGCGCGTCCGATGTGGACGATCTGATTCTGAACACCCTGGGCGTCGTCATCGGCTACGGGATTTATGCCGCAGTCCGGCACATCAAGCGGTAATTCGGATTTAACCGTTCGGTGCGGATATCTTATCATCATTAGCTGGAAAGGTGGGAGCGGCTTTTATGAGACTCTTTATTGCCATCAGCTTATCGCCGGAAATGAAGACCGCTCTGACGGGTGCGCAGCGCGCCATGTATGACCGCGGCGTGCGCGGAAACTTCACCTCGGAGGAAAACCTGCACCTGACGCTCGCCTTCATCGGAGAATACCCGAACCCGGAGACGGTTATGGACGCGCTCTCGGGCGTCTCGTTCACGCCGTTTGAAATCTCGCTGGATGGCGTCGGGCGCTTCGGTGACCTCTGGTGGGCAGGGCTTCGTGAGTCCGCGGCGCTGACAGCGGTTGTCCGCCGCGTCCGCAGAGCGCTTGCCGCGTGCGGGATTCCCTTCGACCGGAAGCGCTTTTCGCCGCATATCACGCTGATCCGAAAGGCGTCCCGGGAAGCGGCGGGAATCACAGTCAAACCCGCTGCCATGACGGTGCGCACCATCTCGCTCATGTCCTCGCGGCGCGGTCGAAACGGTATGATCTATACTGAGGTCGGCGCCATCGAGGCGGACACAGTTTAACCAATCAGGAACGGAGAAACCATGATGCTGGAAATCGGAACAAAAGCCCCGGAATTTTCGCTCCCGGATCAGAACGGTGAGATGCACACGCTCTCGTCCTATCAGGGCAGAAAGGTGATTCTGTATTTTTACCCGAAGGACATGACGAGCGGCTGCACTGCGCAGGCCTGCAGCTTCCGCGACCTGTACCCGCAGTTTCAGGAGAAGGGCGCGGTGATCCTCGGTGTGAGCAAGGACAGCGTCGCGTCGCACAAGCGGTTTGAGGAGAAGCACGGCCTGCCGTTCACGCTGCTGTCTGACTCCGAGCTGCAGGTGATCACCGCCTATGACGTGCTGAAGCCGCCGAAGGATGACAAGCCGTCCAAAAGCGTCTCCCGCTCGACGTATCTCATCGACGAGGACGGGGTTATCGTCAAGGCGTTCGGCGCGGTCAAGGCGAAGGAAAACCCGGCGCAGATGCTGGAGGCGCTGTGAAAAGAGAGACGCTTGCCGTCAGCGGACGGAGCATCCCGGTATTTTGCGGCGCACAGCCGAAGATGATCCTGATTCAGCCGACGGGGGCGCATGAGCAAAGCGCGCTGGATGCGGAGATGGATCTCATACAGCAGCGCTGCGGAGACGGGTTTCTGTTCGCCGCCTTCCCAATCGCAGACTGGAATCGGGAGCTCTCCCCGTGGGATGCGCCTCCCGTCTTCGGAAAAGAGGGCTTCGGGCACGGCGCGGCGGACACACTCTCGTTCATCGAGTGTGAGCTGCTGCCCGCGCTCCTGCGGCAATATGAACTGCCGGAGGCGCTTCCGGTGATTCTCGGCGGCTATTCGCTTGCCGGTCTGTTCTCGCTCTGGAGCGCTTTCCGGACCGACCGCTTTTCCGCCATCGCGGCGGCGTCGCCGTCCGTGTGGTTCCCTGCGTGGATCGAATACGCGCAGCGGGAAGCCATCCGCGCGCAGCACGTGTATCTGAGTCTCGGCGACCGCGAGGAGAAAACGAAAAACCCCGTCATGGCGCAGGTCGGCGTCTGCATCCGGACGCTGGAACAGACCCTGCGCGAGCAGGGCGCTGACTGTGCGCTGGTGTTCAACGAAGGAAATCATTTTCGAGACGCGGAAAAACGCACCGCCGCAGCCTTCGCATGTTGCATGGAACGCGTGCAGAATAACAAAGGGAGTAAAAATAGTATGCAATCAAAATCAGAAGGGGACGAAGGAGGTGCAGGCGATGAGCGATCAGGAAACTGTACTCGCAAGCAGCGGCGGAGTCAACGATTTTGACAGCGATAGATGGAGCATTGTCCGTCCGAACATGGACAAGGAGAGATGCACCAACTGCGGCGCCTGCATGGAATTTTGCCCCATGGGCACCATTTATGCCGACGGAACGATCATCCGAATCCGCTATGACGGCTGCATCGGCTGCGGCATCTGCGCCGTGGACTGTCCGATCCACGCGATCACAATGGAGCCGACATCCGATCGGAACAATTGAGAAAAACATGTCTTTGTCGATCTGCTTCGGCAGTAATCAAAAATGACGCCTCAGCCTGAAAAGGCTGGGGCGTTTCCATTGAGGGTGATTCTTGCCTGAAACTTTATTCTTCGCGCACAGTGACGCTTCCGCTCGTGCTTCCCGTGACGGCGGCGCCGTCGGAGGTCAGAACCGTGATGCTGCTGATGTCATCCGCCTGCAGCGCTTCGGAAATCGAGTCTGCAGTGTGGATTGTGAGCGTACCGCCGTTGGAACCGTCACTGCCCCAGCGCCCGGCCGCTGCGCTGGCAAACACGCCGCTGGCGGAAGTCAGCGTATTTCCCCCGCAGAGGTTGACAACGGAAGCGGTGTTCGTCACATAGAGCAGAGGACCGCCGTTATCGACTGTAATGGTCGTGTTGGTCATGGTCAGTGTGGAGACGCTCGCGGTGGCGTCGCTGTCGGCTGCATCGCCGGACATGCTCTGGTAGAGCATGATGCCGTTATTTCCGCTGCCGGTCACGGTGAAGCTGCAGTCCGTCATAGTGATGGAGTTCTTGCCCTCAATCACTGCCGCCTGTGCGCCGGTGCTGGTGCCGACCACGTTTTCCACCACGATCTCGCCGGTGGAGTAGATGCAGGGACTGCCGTCGCCGGAACAGCTCACAACACTGTCCGTTACCGTGACATACCCGCCGCCGCGATCGGTTGCGATGGGTGCGCAGTGTGCGCCGGAGGTGGTGATGCTCATATGAGATGCATCGATCACGCCCTCATAGGTGGCGTAGACGCCGCGCGAGGAGTTGCCGGTTGTGGTAATCTCCACGTTCTCCGCTGTCACTTCGGCGCCCGCCGTGGAGAAGATCGCGTTCGCGCCGCTGCAGTCGGAGGTGATGGTGCAGCCGCAAATCTCTGCGCTGCTGTTCTCGCCCACAACCAGAATCACGGAATTGATTCCATAGAAGTTATAATCGTCCGACACATCCGAGGTGCGCGTGCTGTCGTTTGTGCCGGCGTCTCCGGATTTCACGATCTCCGCATTGGAAAGCGTCAGTTGCCCGCCGTTGACGACGAGAAATACGTTTGTGTCGCTTTCGCTTGTCTCATAGTGCCCGCCGGTCACCACGGCGTCGATGCCGTCCACAACATACGCCCCGGTGAGTGTGATCTGCTTGCCGCCGATGGTGACTGTCACCGTACCGGAAGTCAGTGAGGTGTTGCCTGCATCGGCATCCAGAATTTCAATGTCACTGCTGCCGATGGAAACGGTCTCTGCAGTGCTTGCAGTTTCCTCCGCGGCTGCTTCTGCAGAAGCAGTTTCCTGTGTCTGCGCTGTGCTCATGTTCTTTCCGCAGGCCATCAGACCCATGGAAAGAATCAGAATCAGGATAAAACTTAAAACGATACGTTTCATAGTCGATGCCCTCCTTTTGAGGACAGCATACTGCAGGAAGCTTAAATGAAATCAAAACAAAATCGGGTTTTCAATATTAACATAATATTATTATGGTAAAATATAATCACAGCAGCGTCAGGCGAATCTGCACCGCACCCCCGTAGGTGCGATTCACGAATCGCCCGCGCAGCAGGCACATATCTCTGCGCTGCCTTTCGACGCAATCACAATGATTCCAGCCCTGTCATCCTGAGCAGACCGCGAAGTCCTAACAGACGCTGAGAGTGTTATCAGTTGGCGAATAGAGCAAAACTTACATAAAGGATTTCATTGCTTTTTGATATCAGATCCGTCGACCAAAACACGACTTCAAATGCAATCAAACGAACCAGAATTACTGCAATGACTGTTGAGATAAGGAATTTTGTTCGTTTTACACCGAGATTGTTTCTTCGAGAGTCAGTCTCTATTTTCAATATCGGCAACCTTTTCCGTTATTTTGCTTTCCAAGCTCTGTTTCTTTGTACGCCTCAGCTCGGATTCACTCAATCACTATGAAATCACTCTCTTCTATGATAGACGGTTTTCTCTTTGCAGCCGTCTGTGTAGTGTTATTCTCCGGCGCCGCAGTGGAAATCCCTTATTGCATATGGTAGGACAGAATAGGCCCAATCCTTGAGCGGGTTATTTTCACTGTTATTTGTCCTTTGAGAATGCGTATTACAGCGCCATATAGCGGTACAAGAACGTGACTGCCTGCGCGCGGGTGCAAGGCTCCAGCGGGGCGAAGAGAACGGTGCTGACGCCCTTCGTGATGCCGTTTTTGACGGCCCACATCACGGGCGCGCCGTAGTAGGCGCCGGCGCTCACATCGCGGAAGCTCGTGCCGCCGAAGACGGACGACTTCGCGTCGGGATTGAACTTCTGATCATAGCGATAGAGGAACGTGACGATCTGCGCGCGGGTGCAGGTCTGGTCGGGGCTGAACTTGTCGGCGCTCGTACCGGTGGTGATACCGTTCTCGGCAGCCCAGGCGACGGCGTCGGCATACCAATCCTGCGTCAGATCGGTGAAGGCTGCGGCCTGCGTCGGCGCGGGCTTGCCTGCCATGCGCCAGAGGAACGTGACGATCTCGGCGCGGGTGCAGGACTTGTCCGGCTGGAAGCTGCCATCCGGGAAGCCGTTGGTCACGCCTTCCTGCACCGCCCAGTTGATGGCGGTCTTG
>JAZQDI010000131.1:0-5319 GCA_045546715.1 Oscillospiraceae bacterium
TTGATTTTCATTGAGAGCGTCAATCATCCGGGCCGTGCCGAAGGACTCCAGTGCCTGATTCGTGGCTTCCGGCACGCCGTCTGTATACAGGAACAGCGTATCTCCGGGCTCAAGCTGCAGTGTGTACTGAGGATAAGTGACATTTTCGATACCGCCGACGACAAAGCCGTGTCTGTCCTTCACCAGCTCAAAGCGGCCGTTTTTCTTCAGTGCGGGATATTCATGTCCCGCGTTGGCGGCGGTCAGAATTCCCGTGCTGATCTCCAGAATGCCGAGCCAGACCGTGACGAACATGTCCACCTGATTGTTCGAGCAGATCGTATCGTTCGTCTGCGCAAGGATTTCGGCAGCAGAGCCGCCGCCCCGGCGCGCGCTGTTTTTGAGAAGACTCTTCGAGACCATCATGAACAGGGACGCGGGGATTCCCTTGCCGGAAACGTCCGCCATGACCATGCAGAGATGATCCTCGTCGATGAGGAAGAAGTCATAGAAATCGCCGCCGACCTCCCGCGCCGGGTCCATGGAGGCGTAAATATCAAACTCCCTGCGCTCCGGGAAGGGCGGGAACTCATGGGGCAGCATGCCGCGCTGGATGCGCGTGGCCATTTTGAGCTCCGTGTCCAGCCGCTCGCGCTCCACGGCCTGCTGGTGCTTTTGCTCCATGGCGCGGGTTTTGCGGCGGAGATAGTGCCGAACGCCCGCCGCGAGCAGGAGCAGCACGCCCGCATCGAGCGTGATGAAAAACCACGGCCGTTCCGTCAGCTTCTTTTCCTTCACAATGGCGACGGACACGGTCTTGTCTCCCCTGCCGAGCGAATCGCTCAGATGGATAACGAAATGATACGTCCCGCCGGGGAGGTTCGTGTAGTCCACCGGACCGAGCTCGCTGCGCCGGACGGTGGTCGGCTCGCGGTCGAAGCCCTCCAGCGCGTAGGTCACCTGCGGGTCGGTGAGGGAAAAGTTGAAGACGTGGCTGTAAACCGTGAGCTTCTGGACATTTTTAGAGATCACATAGTTTCCCTCCGCGTCCGGATAGATCCGTTCGCCGTCGGCGTCCAGATACGGCACGACCGCCTTGAGATGCGCCACATCCTCCTGCGCAGACTCGATATTCACTCTGGCAACGCCCGTGCTGCCCGCGATGTAGAGGTCGCCGTTCTCCGCAAGGGCACTGTAGGAGTTGCCCGTGGTGATGCAGGGCAGCCCGTTTGCCATGCCGTAATGCACCGGGCGGATCTCCCCATTCGCCAGAAGCTCGGAGACCGGAACGACATAGATGCCGTTGCTGCTGAGAATCCACATGTCGCCCCGGCTGTTTTCATAGAGGTCAAAGTTATTGGAGTACGGGAACTTTTGAACAGTCGTCACCTGATAGTCCGAGGTCATATAGGCGATGGAGCTGCTCGTGACAATCCAGAAGAGATCCCGTTCGATGTCGCGCTTGATGCGCATGACGATGCTGGAGGTGAGGCCGTCATCGGTGTCGATGCAGCGGGTTTCGTGCTCGCCCAGAACATAGATGCCGCCGCCGTCAGAGCCGAGGAGAATGTCGCCGTTGTCGGCATATTCCACCGTGAGGCTCTCCGGGTTCACAATGCCGTCGGATTTATCATAGCTGCGGGTGACGCGCCCGTTTTCAATCACGCTGACGCCGCCGGAATTGACCACGAGCATGGACCCGTCCGGCCGCTCGCGCACGGCGCGGATATGGTCGGAAATGAGCCCGTCCTCCACCGAATAGGTCGTGACACGCGCGCCGTCATAGCACACGAGACCGCAGGCGCGCCATGTGGAGAACCAGAGTCTGCCCTGACTGTCCCGGATGATGGAGCGGATGCGGCAGCCGTCGAGCAGCCGGATCAGATCCCGCTCGCCCAGATCCGCGCCGGAGGCTGTAACGGCGCTGCTGAGCGGCAGAGACGGAACCTGTCCGTTTTCATCCAGCACAATCAGACCGGTGTCTGTCGCGACAAAGAGGCGCCCGCCGTCCAGACAGGTGGAGTTTACCACAGTCTCGGGCAGATCGTACTTTTCAAAGATATCGGAAAACCGATTGGGTACGATCTTCATCACGCCCTGCCGGGTCGATGTGAACCAGAGGTTCCCCTCATAATCGAGCATGGCCTGCCCGACGGAGTTGTTCATCGGGAGATCGTCGAGCATGGTAAATTCGCCGTCTTCGAGCACGCCGATGCCGTTGCGCCCGCCGATCCAGATCTGACTGCCGTACTGCTGGATGTCCATGACATTGTTCAGCGGAGAGATGTCATACACCTGAAGCGAATCGAAATTGGTTTTGGGATCACCGTAATAGAAGTTGGAGTCCTCCGTGCCGAGATAGAGGTTGCCGGGCTTCTTCGGATCGGGGAAAATGCGCAGGATGCCTTTCACCCGGCTGCTCTCGTGGTCAAGATAGCTGACCACAGCGCCGTCCTGCAGGGTGAAGAGATCATCCGAATGGGTGACACCGTAAATAAGGCCGTCACTGCCGCGGCGCAGAAACTCCACATACACGCCGTTGAGACGCGGATCGTCCAGCGGCCGGAGTGTGAGATCGGCGTCGACGGTCACAACGCCCGCCGTCGTGGAGATATAAATCAGCCCGTCCTCATTCTCGGTGATGTCGCTGATTTTGGCAGACGGCAGTCCGTCGTCGAGACTCCAGATGCGGAACGTGTCGTTTTCCATCAGGGCGACGCCGTTGTCGTTCGTCCCGATCCAGAGGCGGTCCGCGCTGTCAACATACAGACTTACCACGCTCGAAATGCCCGTGGCGGAGTCCACACGTTCAAATGTGTTGCCGTCATAGCGGATGAGACCGCTGAAGCTGCCGATCCAGATAAAGCCGTCGCTCGTCTCGGCAATGGCATTGGCCTCCGAGGTGGGCAGACCGTTGGTGTTGTTATACAGCCGGGCAGAATAGCCTCCGCTTTGATGCACGGGGTCTACGGCAATTCTGCCCTGCAGCGTCTCATCTGCCACGGAGGCATACGCCGCGCCCATCATCTGTTCAAGCAGCAGCATCGAACACAGTGCGCACAGGATTCGATTGATCCAGCTTTTTTTCATAGCGGCACAGCCTTTCTGTTTCTGTCAGTGCCATTGTAGAGGAAAATCGGACCAAATTCAACTCATTTCAGCAAAAAAGAGGCTGTCTCGAGAGACAGCCTCTTTCAGGTTGGTATTGCTTTTTAAGCGTCCGGGGAGAACTTCTTGATCTCGATGCGCTTGCGGCGGGCTTCCTTGTAGGCCGGGAAGACCTTGTCGCGGGTCTCATAAGGAATGCTCTCATTGTAGGTGAGCTTCTTGAGGTGGATCGCATCGAACTTGCAGCGCGTGGTGCAGACGCCGCAGCCAAGGCACTTGTTCGGGTCGACCCAGCTGGCGCCGCACTTCAGGCAGCGGGAAGCTTCCTTCTGCAGCTGCTCCTCGGTAAAGGCCTTGCGGTCGTCCATGAAGGTCATCGCCTTGGCCTTGTCCTTCTTCGGGACCTGGCGCTTGGACTTGCCCATGCTCTTCTTGACCGTGTCGAAATCGACATTGTCCTTATCGAAGGCGCGATAGGTGAGACGGTCACGGCCGATCGTGAGGCTCTGGCCGGGATGCACGTAGCGGTGGATGGAGATGGCAGCCTGCTTGCCCTGCGCAATCGCGTCGATGGCAAACTTCGGGCCGGTGTAAGCGTCGCCGCCGACGAAGACGTCGGGCTGCGCGGTCTGATAGGTGACCTCGTCAGCAAGGACGCGGCCCTTCTCGTCGACCTTCAGCTCGCCGAGATCCAGCTTGCCGAGATCGATGCGCTGGCCGATGGCAGCGAGGATGGCGTCGCACTCGACTTCGCCCTTCTCGCACACGAGCGCCTTGACCTTGCCGCGGGAACCCTTGATCTCCACGGGCTTGTGCTCGAAGAGGAACTTGACGCCCTCTTCCTTCGCCTCGGCGACCTCAGCGGGATCGGCGGGCATGTCGGACTCTTTTCTGCGGTAAGCCACGGTGACTTCCACGCCGAGACGGGCAGCCGCACGGGCGACGTCCATCGCTACGTAGCCGCCGCCGACGACGACGACCTTCTTGCCGAGGTCCACAGGATGACCGGCGTTGACCTCACGCAGGAAGTCGATGCCGCCCCAGACGCCCTGGAGATCCTCGCCCTTGATGCCGAGCTTCGCGCTCTGCTGGGCGCCGACGCCCAGATAGAACGCGTCATAGCCCTGCTCGCGCAGCTGCTTGAGGGTGACGTCCTTGCCGACCTCAACGCCGCACTTGAAGATGACGCCGAGCTCCTTGAGCACGTCGATCTCCGCGTCGAGCACGTTCTTCTCGAGACGGAAGTTCGGGATGCCGTAGCGGAGCATGCCGCCGGGCTGCTCGTTCTTGTCGAACACGGTGACGGAGTAGTTGTAGGTCGCGAGGAAGTAAGCGCAGCTCAGACCCGCAGGGCCGGCGCCGATGATGGCGATGCGCTTATCGCTGTAGTCATAGGGACGGCGCGGCACGAAGCGCTTGGCGCGGTCAAGCTCCTGAGCAGCGATGAACTTCTTGATCTCGTCGATGGCGACAGGAGAATCGATGTCGCCGCGGGAGCAGGCTTCCTCGCACTTGCGGTTGCAGATGGCGCCGCAGACGGCGGGCAGCGGGTTCTCCTTCTTGATGAGCTCCAGAGCCTCAAGGTAGCGGCCCTCGGCAGCCAGCTTGATGTAGCCCTGAACGGCGATGTGCGCGGGGCAGGCGACCTTGCAGGGCGCGGTGCCTTCGGGCGCAATGTACTCGCGGTTGGAACGGTGGTTCGGATTCCACTTGTCGGGACCCCACTCCACGTCGTCCGGCAGCTCATGCGGCACGCGGACGATGGGCTCCTTGGCGCAGAGCTTCTGACCCATGGTGATGGCGTTGTTCGCGCAGTGATCGGTACAGCGGCCGCAGGCCACGCACTTCTCGGGGTCGATCTCAGCGATGTAGTTGCTCTTGGAGAAGTTCGGGGTGTTGAAGTACTGCGTCACGCCCAGCGCGAGGCAGCTCTCGACCTGGCAGTTGCAGATGGCGAAGGTCTCGCCCTGATGCAGGGTCGTGATCTGGTGCACGCAGCCGATGTCGTCGGCGCGCTTGATGGCAGCCTTGGCCTCTTCCACGGTCACGGGTCTGCCCCAGCCGTTGTGGGTGAACAGGTCCGCGATGCGGCCCATGAACAGGCAGTAATCCTCGTCGAGGTCGCCGGCGCCTTCGCCCATCATGCGGCGGACGCGGCGGCACTGGCAGGGCGCGAGGTTCAGATGGCCCTCGTTGTCCTCGATGTACTTGGAGCAGCGCTCGTTGTCCACC
>JAZQDI010000132.1:0-19322 GCA_045546715.1 Oscillospiraceae bacterium
TATGGGGGCAAAAATACTGCTCGCAAAAAAGGACGTTTTCTTTCCCCAAATCGCATTTGGGCCGAAAACGTGCTTTTTTGTGCATCTCCTCCAAAACAAAGTCGGATCGTAGCCATGTCGTTCTGTGAGCCAAGGAGTTGGGTCTAGTCATTGTCTTCCTAAGACCGCTTGGCCTCCGACTTTATGGGGGCAAAAATACTGCTCGCAAAAAAGGACGTTTTCTTTCCCCAAATCGCATTTGGGCCGAAAACGTTCTTTTTTGTGCATCTCCTCCAAAACAAATGGCCGCCTGAAAAGGCGGCCATTTGTTTTGATTGTTTAGCTCTTCCACAGGCCGTGGAGATTGCAGTAGGCATAGGCCGCGACGACTTCGTCGCCCTCGAGCAGGGCGAACTGCACCTTCGGCTCGGCGCCGGCGGCGAGCTCCTTGCGCTGGTTGCCGCCCTTGGTCTGCAGGGCGACCCACTGGATCAGATGCTCCTCGGTCATGGGGTGCGCCACGCTGCTGACGGTGACGGTGACGACATTGCCCTCCACGGAGATGACGGGGACGTGCTTCTCCACAGCGGCGTCCACGGTGTTGGGCTCGAGGACGTCCATGGCCTTGCCGCAGCAGTGCACGGGGCCGCAGTTTTCCTCGACGGCGGCAACAATCGTGCCGCAGGCAGAACATTTGTAGAACTTCATTTGGTTTGCTCCTTTCTGTTTTTTGATTGTATGTTCAGGTTTCTTGCGCAATCACAAGCTCGAATTCCTCCGGGCGGAAGCGGGGGCAGACGTTTTCTTTGGTTGCAATGACGGAGGCGGCGAGCCGCGTGCCGATGACACAAGCCTCTCCCAATGTCTTTCCATAGGTCAGACCGATGGCCACGCCGGCAAAAAAGCTGTCGCCTGCGCCGGTGGTATCAATCACATCCACCTTCCACGCGGGGCAGAACCCGGTCTCCTCCTCCATTCCGGCATAAACCGCGCCGGCGCCGCCCATGGTGACAACCATGCGCGGAATCTGCGCCTGACGCACGCGGCGCTCCAGCACGGGGCAGAATTCCTCCGGTGACAGGCCCTCATACTCCTCAGAAAAGAGCAGGCCTGCCTCCTGCACGTTGCAGACGATGCACGCCACGCGCTGCAGCAGGTCGCGCCGCTCCATGGCAATGGACATGTTGGAGACGACGGCGTAAATGTCCTTGCCGTACTGCTCGGCGAGCGCGAAAATCTGCTTGAGCAGAGGCACCTCCATGTCGATCTCCACAACAATGCTGTCCGCAGCGCGGAAGATCTCCTCCCCCTTCTCCGCAAGAATCTCGCTGATGGCGGTGAGCTCCGGGCGGCGGGAGATGGAGGCGATGACATCGCCCTGATTGTCAAACACGGCGAGCCACGTGCCGAGCCCGTCCTCCGTGCGGAGAATGTAGTCTGTGTTCACATGATGGCGGCGGAGCTTTTCGAGCACATCCGTGCTGGTGCCGGTCTGATCCAGAACGGTGACAAACGTGGGGCGCAGCTCAACATTCGCAATGTCCTCCGCGACATTGCGCGCCACGCCGCCGTGCACCTGTCGCACGCGCCCGGCGTTTCGCCCGGCGGGGATGAACTGGCTGTCCGGATAGCCCTTGATGTCCACAAACGTGGAACCGAATACGACAATACCCATAGTTTCTTTCTCTTTCTCTAATATGCTTACGGCGCGATGCGGGCATCGCGCCCTGCAAAATTACATCAGGGGGGCGACGAATTTCAGGAGCGAGCCGCCGAGCTTGTAGCCCAGACCGGTCGAGCGGATGGTCTCGGGCGTCACGGGTCTGCACTGCGCGAGCGTCTGCTGGAAGTCCTGCTCAATCTGCGGAATACAGGCACACTGATAGAGATATGCCGCGCACTCAAAGTGGTGGTAGAGGCTGCGGTAATCGAGATTGATCGTGCCGACAACGGCCTTTTCCTCATCGCTGACGCAGACCTTGGCGTGGACAAAACCGGGCGTGTACTCAAAGATCTGCACACCCGCCTCGGTGAGGGCCTTATAATGCGTCTTGGCGAGGGCGTAGGCCGCCTTTTTGTCCGGGATGCCGGGCAGGATGAGCTTTACATCCACACCGCGCTGTGCGGCGTATTTCAGCGCCGTCTCCAGCTCGCCGTCGAGAATCAAATACGGCGTCATGATGTGGACATAGTCCGTGGCGCGGTAGAGAATGTCGATATACACCGTCTCGCCCACGCGGTAGGCGTCGAGCGGGCAGTCGCCGTAGGGCATGACATAGCCGGACGGATTCGGCGAGGGCACGGCGGGCTTTTGAAGCCAGCGGTCAAAGTCGGGCTCCGGCTCGTCGATGTTCCACATCTGCAGAAACAGAAGCAGGAAGCTTTTGGCCGCGCCGCCGCGCACACGCAGCGCGGTGTCCTTCCAGTGGCCGAAGCGGGTGACGCGGTTGATGTATTCATCCGCGAGATTCACGCCGCCGGTATAGGCAATCTCGCCGTCGATGACGAGGATCTTTCGGTGATCGCGGTAGTTATAGTGGGACGAGACCAGGGGCTTGATCGGCGCAAAGGCCTTGGCGCGGATGCCGTGCGCCTGCAGGCGCCTGAAGTAGTCTGCGGGCAGCTGCTGCATCTCGCACATGCCGTCATACATAACGCGCACATCCACACCGGCCGCCGCCTTTTCCATGAGGATATCGAGGATGCTGCCCCACATGAAGCCCTCCTCGATGATGAAATACTCCAGGAAAATGAACTCCTTCGCGGCGCGAAGATCCTCAAGCATGGATTCGAACTTCTTTTCGCCCGAGGGGAAGAAGGCCGCGTCCGAATCATCATAAATCGGGAAGCAGCCGCTTTGGTTGAGGTAGCGGCGCAGATCATCCGTGCCGGAGCCGTCTGCCTCGAGCCGGTTGAGCACGGTCTGATCCTGTCGGAGCGCGATCTGTGTCGCGTCGATGAGCTCCTCCACGCGCTTCCGACTGGCGCGATGCCCGAAATCCATGCGCGTGAAGAACAGAAACACCGAGCCCGGAATGGGCAGAATCGCGATGATGAACATCCATGTGAGCTTGGCAGAGGCGTCCATCTCCATGTTGAACAGGTAGATGATCATAACAAGGGTGAACACGCCCTGCACTGCCGCCAGATGCGGCACATACTCGCTGAGCCGGCTGAAGGCGGCAAACAGGATCACAACCTGCAGGATCAGCAGCAGCGCCACCACAAAGAAACGGCTGAACACCAGGTGCAGCAGCCCCTTTTTCACGGGCTTTGCCAGCCGGGTTACGACTTCTTTATTGTCCATATTGGGGATACGCTCCTTTGAAAAATGCCGCTGCGCGCAGCAAGCGCAGCGGCAGAAATGCCATGTGTCTGAATCAGTCTGCCTGATCCGTCAGCAGATTGGTCGTGTCGATCTCGTCCCGCTGGGCGCAGAAGTAGCACAGGCGGGTTCGATTCGCGGCCACAGCCTGCTCCACGGTGCCCACGGTGAGCGTCTCGCTCTGGTTCAGGCTGGAGCAGTCCTCGTGCGTGTGGTACACCTTGCCGAAGGGCGCCCAGTAGACCTGCTCGTCGCCGAGGACCTCCACGGCGGCGTCCAACTCCTCGGAGGAGATGGGGTTGAAGTCATAGCCCGTGAGTCCGCCGACCATCAGCGCGATGACGGCGAGCACGGTGCAGACGGCCTTGGTCTTTTTATCGAGATCCTTGTTCGTCAGCATCAGGATGATGAGCGGGAAGAACGCGGCGACCGCCACGATCACGCCCATATTGTTCCAGAGCCAAAACTTCGTCGGGTTGGCTTTGGAGGCGGGGTCAATGTGGTTGGCCTTCTTCCAGAGCTGGGAGCCGATGATCAGGCACGCCAGATCCAGCACAATGAAGACAATCAGCTGCCACATCAGAGGCATGAACGTCAGATGGATCTTGCCGAAGAGGACCAGCACGGCCAGCACCTCAAAGATGATGGCGGCGACCCAGAGGCACACCGCGCCGACGCGCAGTCCCTTCGCATTGCCGACCGGGGCCGCGGGCTTGACATTGGGCGCGGTCTGGGGCTTCGGGGCAGCGCCGGGCTTGACCTCGGCGCCGGTATCGGCGGATACGATTTTATGTTCTTTCTTTTCAGCCATGGGATGCTCCTTCTTTCTTTCAGAGTTTCAGAGTACCATTTTTATTTTACTACCGAACACGCCGCGGCGCAACAGTTTTCTCTTTTCTGATTTATATTGACGATGCAGACAAATGGGGGTAAAATGAGACAAACAGCCGAAGTCTGTTGAAAAACTGAATGAATCGGAGGAGATCTCATGGATATCACTTCTATGCTGGGCACCATCGTGTCTGCAGACAGTATGAATCAGATCAGCCGCGCTGCCGACGTTCCCACAAAGGACGTGCAGAGCGTGCTCCTGTCGGCGCTGCCTTCTCTGCTGAGCGGCGCGCTCGGTCAGGCCAGCAACCAGTCCACCGCCTCCAGCTTCGCCGGGGCGCTCGACCAGCATTCCGCCGGCAACACATCCAACCTCGGCTCCTTCCTGAGCAGCGTAGATCTGGACGACGGCGCGAAGATCATCGGTCATCTGCTCGGAAACAGCTCCAACGATGTGGTCAGTCAGGCGGCAGAGAAGTCCGGTCTGAGTCTCGGCCAGACGCTGAAAATTCTCTCCATCGCCGCTCCCCTGCTCATGAGTCTGCTCGGCAAGACCGCCCAGACCCAGCAGCAAGCGCAGACACAGAGCCAGACCGTCATCCCTCTGCAGCAGGCCACGCAGCAGTCCGGCGGGCTCAACATCGGCAGCATTATGAGCTCTCTGCTGAAGAATGTAGACGTGGGCAAAATTCTGCTCAGCCTCCTGAAATAAGCAAATCATTCATAAAGTCTCGCAGAGTTCGCCGCTCGGAAGCGGCGAATCAGTCGAATTCGTTTTTGCCGGAGCTCTGCCCCGGCAAAAACACTCTAGCAGAAAAAACTCCGGAAATCCAGTTTGGATTTCCGGAGTTTTTATATGGCGCAGGAGAGTTGCGCCGGGAAGGCAATTACTTGCCCTGCAGCTTGCGGTTCTTCGGGATGCCCCAGATGAAGGCGGGGAGCACCACGACGATCAGCGCGTAGTAGCCGTCGTAGCCATACACCTTGGTGGTGATGGTGGTCAGGCCCAGCAGGCTGATGGAGAAGCAGAGCGCGATGGCGAGCACGGCGACGATGACGCGGCGGAGCGTCTCGTTCTGGATACCCGCAATGAACTCGCCCTCGCTGCTGAACTTCGCGAGCTTGGGAGCGAAGCGCTGCACCATGGTGAAGATCAGGGTCACGCAGGTGGAGACGAACGCGCAGAAGAGCAGCACGGAGAAGATGACCAGCAGAATCTTGATGCCGATGAGGGTCAGGACGGTCTGGTTCGGGATGCCGGTGGCATTGGCAAAGCCGACGAGATCGGAGCCCTCGAGCGTGCCGGCGGCAGCCATCTCGGTGGCCTTCGCCTTCAGGGCGGCGAGCAGCGGATACCACTTGCTGAGCATGAAGGCGGACAGCGCCAGAGCGATGCCGTTCATGAGCCAGCCGAGGAAGCAGGCGCGGTTGGTGCCCTTGACGTTCAGCTCGTTGGAGGCGGCGATCATCGGCGGGATGGACACGCACTGGAACGCGCAGTAGACGAGCGTGGCGCGGAAGACGGAGAAGCCGGTCTGCGGGGTGTAATCCGCAAGATCCACACCGAACTTGGCGGCCAGATCGCTGACCATGCCGAGCTTGGCAAGGCCGACGACGACGATGATGCCGGTGATGATCATGATGGCCACGGACAGAACCGTGGAGGCGGCGGCGACGAGCTTGACGCCGAAGATGCTCAGGATGACAAGCAGGGCCACGATCAGGAGGTTGAAGACAACCTTCATGGCGCCGACATAGGGTACGCCCAGGAAGTTTGCCAGAACCTCACCGGCGCCGGCGACGGCGGCGGCGACAGCGGCCAGAATGATGACGATGTAGAAGATCTCGAACAGGAACTCCATCTTCGGGGTGGGATACAGAGCGGCGAAGGTGTCCTTGTAGTTATCGAAGCCGTTCAGACGGGCAAACTTCAGGACGATCGCCATGGTGATGGCGAGCAGGCCCATTGCAATCAGCGGGAAGAGCAGGGAGCCCATGCTGCCGAACTGCGCAAAATAACCGATGACCTGGTTACCGGAAGCGAAGCCGCCGCCCACGTGGGTGCCGAACCAAACGGAAGCCACGGTGAAAGCGATTGCCCAGGACGCGCTCAGTTTTTTCTTGTCCATAAACATTTCCTCTCTCTCAAATAGGATTCATGTGCGCTGCCCGGAACACACGTCTCGCTCTCCTCTGCATGCGCCGGACAATGGTGGTGTGTTAAAATATGAACAATATATTAACACTTAGCATAAATATTTTATAAATCTTCTATAAAAAAAAGTCAACCTCTCACAAGAGTAAAAATCTGTGTCGTTTTCAACTTTGTCGTTTTTCACAATTTCTTTCCCTGATTAAAAGGCTAATCTTGTGAAGTTTGTTACTCGTGTTACAAGTGCCCAAATTGTGCTTCCAGAAATTGTGTAAAAACAGTTGCCTCTTGTTTTTTTTCGTGCTAAGATACGTCTGTAAACGGGATAAATTGTGGGAAATGGGCAAAAAGTCAGATTGGAATCTCCGTTTCCTGTGAACATCTCCGAGAAAGCCCTCCGTCATTCGGATTTGGGAGGAATACCATTATGAAACTGATTACTTATCGCTACGCAGGCGCGGAGTGCATCGGCGCGCTGAACGCCGCCGGGACCGCTGTGCATCCCATTCCCGGCTGGAAGGACATGAATGAGCTGATTGCCTCCGGAGCGGACATCGTCCCCTCGGCGGAGTCTCTTCCGCTCAGCGCGGCGGAGCTGTGCGCCCCCATCCCCCGCCCCCGGCAGGATGTGATTTGCCTCGGCATCAACTATTACGACCACGCCGCGGAGTCGGACACTGTGACCGGCAAGAGCGACAACGTGCCGAAAGCGCCGATCTATTTCTCCAAGCGCGTGAACGAGGCGGTCGCTCCCGGCGGCTTCATCCAGAGCCACAGCGACGTGGTCGCCGATCTTGACTATGAAGCGGAGCTCGCCGTGATCATCGGCCGCGCGGCATACAACGTCGCGCCGGAGAATGCGCTGGACTATGTCTTTGGCTACACGATTCTCAACGACGTGAGCGCCCGCACCATCCAGTCGAAGCACCAGCAGTGGTACCGCGGCAAGAGTCTCGACGGGTTTACTCCGATCGGTCCCTGGATCGTGACAAAGGATGAATTCGACGTGACGAAGCCGATGAAGATCCAGAGCTTTATCAACGGCGAGCTGCGGCAGAACAGCACCATTGACATGCTCATCTTCGACACGGCCTACTGCATCAGCGAGCTCAGCCACGGCACGACGCTCCTGCCCGGAACGATTATTTCCATGGGCACGCCCGCCGGCGTGGGCATGGGTTTTCACCCGCCCAAATGGCTGCAGCGGGGCGACAAGGTCGTATGCGCCATTGAGGGCATCGGCACGCTGGAGAACACGGTGGACTGATCCGCGCTTTGTGTGACATATGTTACAGAAATCAGCCTCGGTTGGTTGTAACCTAAATTAAGGTAACCGTATTATTTTGTCTGTGAAAACATTTTATAAACAAAGGAGAGAATCTATCATGAAATTCGCAATGTATGGTTCCGGCGCTGCCGGCAGCGTGTTCGCCTCTTACCTGCGCAAGGGCGGCGCGGACATCATCCTCATCGATCGCTATGAAGCGCACATGAAGAAGGTCGCCGAGGAAGGCATGCTCTTCACCATCCATCAGGAAGAGAACGGCAAATATCACGATTATAACTACACCCTCACCGGCTTCCGCACCTACACCTCCGCCGAGGCCGCCGCTGAGGCCGAGGGCAAGGTCGACTGCATCATTTACATGACCAAGGCGACCCAGCTCGAGCAGGCCATTCAGGACTCCATGCCCGTCATCGGCGAGAACACCGTCGCCTGCAGCCTGATCAATGGTCTGGGCAACGACGACAACCTCTTCAAGGTCTTCCCGAAGGAGCGCTGCATCATCGGCTCCGGCGTTTTGGGCACTGCCCTGCCCGAGCCCGCGCACTGCGTTTCCACCCCCGCCGGCGGCGTGCAGATGAACTTCGGCGGCGCCACCCGCAACGAGCTGTGCGACGCGGTCTGCGCGGAGATGCTCAAGTGCTACCGCGAGGGCGGCTGCGACGCTTACTGGCGCGACGGCGAGCCGGGCACCGACAACAACATCTACAAGTTCATCTGGAAGAAGGTCTGCGTGAACGCGACCGTCAACACCGTGTGCGCCGTGCTGCGTCTGAAGATCGGCCAGGTTGAGGCGGATCCCTTCGGTCAGTGGCTGTTCCACGGCGTCATCCGTGAGACCTGCGCTGTCGCCACCGCGAAGGGCGTGCCCATGGACGCGGACGAGTTTATCGCCCACGATCACGCGGATATCGTCACCAACATCGCTGACTACTATCCCTCCATGTGCCAGGATATGCTCTTCAACAAGCGCCAGACCGAGATCGACGTGCTCAACGGCAAGATCGCCGAGTACGGCGCCGAGCTCGGCATCCCCACCCCCTGCTGCACCGTGCTGAGCCAGATCGTGCGCTGCATCCAGGGCAACTACGAGAACCAGTATCTCGCCGACTACCTGAAGTACAACAGCTGACACCCATCAAAATGCAAGTCCCGCCGATTTCGGTCGGCGGGACTTTCAATCAGGAGGGAACGCATGAAAATCGCAATGATCGGCTCCGGCGCTGCCGGCAGCGTGTTTGCCGCCTATCTGAAAAAAGGCGGCGGTGAGCTCTGGCTCATCGACAAGTACAAAGCACACATGGATAAAATCGCCGAGAGCGGACTGACCTTCATCACGCCCGACGGCGAGGAGGTGCTCACCGGCTTCCACACCGCCCCCACCGCGCGGGGCATCGGCGTGATGGACATGGTGATTCTCATGGTGAAGGCCACGCAGACCGTGGATGTGATGGAAGACACGATGCCCTGCATCGGGCCTGAGACCGTGGTCGTCTCCCTGCAGAACGGACTCGGCAACGATGAAGTGCTCGCGCGCTATGTAGAGCCGGAGCGCATCATGTACGGCAGCGGTCTGATTGGTACGGAGCTGAGAGGCCCCGGTGTGTGCGTCTCGAAGCCGGAACAGGGCATTCAGATGCACTTCGGCGCGGTCGTGAACAACCCCATCACCGACAAGGCCGGCAAGGCGCTGGAGGAGCTCTTCAAGGCCGGCGGCTGCAACGCGAGCTTCGACGAGGACGTGCGCATCTACGTCTGGCGCAAGGTCATCGCCAACTCCGGCTACAACGGCGTATCCGCCGTGATGCGCATGAAGGTGAAGGACGTCTTCGGCGACCCGAACGGCATGAAGATCGTGCGCGGCGTGTGGGCTGAGGGCTGCGCCGTGGCCGAGGCCATGGGCATCGGCGATCTGCGGCCGCTCATGGAGGCCGAGGAGCCGAACATCCTCGCCGGACTCGGCAACTACTACCCCTCTATGGCGCAGGACGCCGTGCTCCACCAGCGGCAGACGGAGATCGACGTGCTCAATGGCGCCATCGCCCGCTACGGTGAGCGTCTCGGCATCCCCACGCCGTACAACACGGCAATCTCGGAGATCATCTCCTGCATTCAGAATAACTACGACAAACAATATCAAAAGGAGTAAATGATTATGGACGCAAAGGTATCCCAGCTGCTCAACGAGCAGATCAACAAGGAGTTTTACTCCGCGTATCTCTATCTGGACATGGCGAACTTCTATTCCGCCAAGGGTCTGGACGGCTTCGCCAACTGGTTTGAGATTCAGGCGAAGGAAGAGCAGGATCACGCCATGCTCATGTATGAATACATGCACAACAACGACCAGACCGTGACGCTCGAAGCCATCGCCAAGCCCGACAAGGTCTACAGCGAGCTGGTTGACCCGCTCAAGGCCGCGCTGGAGCACGAGCAGTATGTGACCGCCTCGATCCACACGATCTACGCCGCCGCCAAGGCGGGCGACGATTTCCGCGCAATGCAGTTTCTTGACTGGTTCGTGAAGGAGCAGGGCGAGGAGGAGAAAAATGCCTCCGATCTCATCACGAAGATGGAGCTCTTCGGCTCCGACGCCCGCGGGCTCTACATGCTCAACCAGGAGCTGCAGGGCCGCGTGTATTCCGCGCCGTCTCTGGTGCTGTAAAAGCCTAACATCAAAAACCCGGATTTCCGATCAGAAAATCCGGGTTTTTCTTTATACCGTCCAGCGCAGCCAGACGAAATCCGCACAGTCGGACCACGCAGGAGAGACAGGGCCGGCAGTGTCGGTAATCTGCCAGTGCCCGTCCGCGCCGCGCACGATGCGGAAGCCCTGCGTTCCGACAAGACACTCGGCACGCGCGCCGCTGCCCCGGCGCAGAATCGTCTGACCGATGTACCACGCGGGAATCCCCTCGGAGAAGCGATAGCCATCATCCACGCCGAACTCCCAGCCCTCCGGGAGATAGGCCATATGGCCGTCAGCAAGCATCTGGTCGCCCGCGGGACTGACGGCGCGGATGATGATGGCGTCACAGACGCACTGTGCCGGAACAACGGAATCCTGCGCGCACGCTGCCTGATAGCGCTCCATGGCCTCCTGTGCCCCGGCGCGGAGCGCGGCCTCCGTCTCGAGAGAAACGGGTACCAGCGCCGTCTCGGCGCGGCGCGGAAAATCAGAACCGCTGTACACCGAGTCGAGCGTGAGGGCGCTCGCGGGGTTGAGACACGCCTCCGTGATTTCATACAGCCGCGTGATGCAGTCCGCGCGGCGATCGCCCTCGGAGGCACTGCAGTACACCGTCGCCCAGACGGCGACCTCGGTGTCCGGGCGGACAAACGCAGCCGTGAAGCACGTCGCGCCGTTCGTCTTCCAGCGGTAAGCGTCCACCGGCGTGTCATGAATGACACAGGTCGGCTCGAATTTGCCGGACGGCAGCGCGCCGGGGTACAGCGTAATCTGCGTCTCCGTCACCATATAACTGCCGGATTTGCTCTCGGTATCCCGCAGCAGCGAAACGCTGCAGAGCGTTCCGTCCGCGTTCAGGGAAATCGACCCCATCATGTCCCGGAAGACGTCTCCGGTCAGGAGACTCTCTGTCTCCGCCTCGGACAGATCCTCGCTGAACGCGCCGGAGCGCGTCAGCTCCTCCGGCGCGGCATCCGCATCCCGGAATGTCAGCTCGGTCACAGTGGAATCGTTTCGTCCGCCGCAGGCGCAGAGGCCGAGCAGCAGGAGCAGGCAGAGCAATAAAGAAGTGAGACTTCGAATCATAACAGTGCCTCCATAGAAAACACGGGAGGGGTAAGCCCCTCCCATAGAGATGCAATATCAGCTCTCGTCGCGCTCGAAGGTGATGGTCGTCTTTTCGTGCGCATCCGTCCAGACAAGGTTCCCGTCCTTCACGGTGAGAGAACCGGCGCTGTTTTCATAGTCGGTTTTCATGCCGCCGGAGCCAACCGTCTGCTTCATTCCATCGGTATAGGACAGGACGCCGGACTGCGGGTCATACTCGCCGGTAAAGGCCCAGACGGTGCTGGAGCCGTCCTTTTGCGTGAGAAGGATGCTGCCGCGAAAATCGCCGTCAATGACCATCATTGCGCCGGTGGTCTGATCCATCCAGTTGCCCACCGGGTTGACCGAAATGATGTCCAGAATCTGCTGCTGGGCCTTTTCGGCGTCATCCCAGTCCTCGATCTTCGGCGTGGGCGTGGGATCCGGCACGGTGGGATTGGCAGCGGCAGAGGGCTTCGGTGTTTCACTCGCGGCGCTCTTGCCGGACGAGGGCGGCGCGCTCGAGGCCGCGGCGGCAGTTTCCTTCGCAGGCGCTGCGCTCTCAGCCGCAGGGGCGGCAGTCGTCTTCGCCTTGTCGGACTTGGCGGCAGACTTGTCCTTCTCCCCTGCCGTCTGCTCGATCACGGTCTCGGCGGAGCCGGAGGTCTCAGGCGCGGCGTCCCGCTTGCCGCAGCCGACAAGCAGCAGTGCGCACAGAAGCAGGATCGGAAGCAGGTTTTTCATTTGGATTCCTCCTCAGATTTGAACGCGAAAAAGCGCTGGCCCAGATAGTTCAGACCCGTGAAGAGCACCATGCCCACCAGCATGGACACGTTATCCCGCAGGGAGACGCTCGCGTTTGCCAGCAGCGCACGGCAGAGAGGCTTGGCAATGCCGTAGGCCAGGCCGTAGCACACGGCGATATTCACCACAAAGCGCAGCACCTGCGAGAGGCTCTGCTCCTTGTTCTTGAAGGTGAAATACTTATTCAGGAAAAAGCTCAGGATGCTCGTGAGGATATAGTTCGCCGCAGAGGACACCCAGTAGGAACAGTGGGCGAGATTGTACAGGCCGAACATGATGGCCGTGCCCACGAGGGTATTGATGACGCCCACGATGAGAAACCGCAGGAGCTTTGCGTCGAACAGGGATATTATCTTTTTGATCAATTGACTCATCTCCATTGACGCTACTGTACCATAAAAGGTTCCGGAACGCAAGAAACGCGCCCGTCAAAAGACGGACGCGTTTGATGATTGGAATTTTTAGTCGATGGGCTGCTTGGCAAGCTCGAAAAGGTCCGTGACTTCCTTGGAAGGCGCCTTGGACACGAGGCTCACGACCACGGCGGCGACGAGGCCGCAGATAAAGCCGGGGATGATTTCATACAGGCCGGTGGAGCCGGCGAGGAACTTGAACCAGACAAAGTCGACCGCGAAGCCGACGACCACACCGGCGACCGCGCCGGAGTAGGTCAGGCGCTTCCAGTAGAGCGCAAGCAGGATGACGGGGCCGAAGGCCGCGCCGAAGAAGCCCCAGGCGTTGGACACCAGATCCATGATGCCGCCGGAATTGGGGTTCACGGCGATGAGGTAGGCGACGACGGAGATGACGACGACCATGAGACGACCGGACCAGAGCATCTCCTTGTCGGAGGCGTTCTTGCGGAAGACCGCCTTATAAATGTCAGAGGCAAAGGCGGAGGAGGACGCCAGCAGCTGGCTGTCCGCCGTGCTCATGGCAGCGGCCAGAATGGCGGAGAGCAGAATGCCGCCGATGAAGGCCGGGAACACCGCGCGTACGATGGAGATGAACACCAGACTCTGATCTTCCAGACCGTCGCCGATGAAGGTGCGGCCAACCAGACCGACGATGCAGGCCATGGCGATGATGAGCGTCGTCCAGCAGGAGCCAATGATCTGGCTCTTTTTCATCTCATGCTCAGAGCGGATAGAGATATAGCGAATCAGAATGTGGGGCATGCCGAAGTAGCCCAGACCCCAGCCGAAGCCGGAGAGAATGTCAGACAGGCTCTTCCAGTTCCAGCCGCCGCCGGAGAGCAGATTGTAATAGTTCTCAGGCAGCTGAACAACCGGAGGCACAAAGCTTGCAGCCTTCATCGTGACAACCGCAATGATGGGCGCGAGCATGAGCGCCGCGAGCATGAGCAGACCCTGGAAAAAGTCCGTCCAGCAAACGGCATTGAAGCCGCCGAGGAAGACATAGAGCAAGATGATGACCGTGGCAATGATCATGGCCGTGCTCTTCTCCATGCCGATCACGGTGTTGAACAGGGTGCCGCAGGCGGAGATGGAGGACGCAGAATAGACGCAGTATGCCACAACAAACACGATTGCGGAGACAATCTGCAGACCCTTGCGCTCGGTCAGAAAACGGTTGCGCAGAAACTGAGGGATCGTGATAGAGTCATTGGCACGGATGGAATAACGGCGCAGACGCGGCGCCACGAAAATCCAGGCGCAGATCGTGCCGATGGCGAGGCCGATGCCGATCCAGACCTGACCCATACCGGCCAGATACACGCTGCCGGGCAGACCCATGAGCACCCAAGCGCTCATGTCGGACGCGCCGGCGGACAGCGCCGCGACCCAGCCGCCCATCTGACGGCCGCCGAGGAAGTAGTCCTTCTCGCCGCCCTGGCCGCGATCCTTGAAGAAGAAATACACGCCAACGGCAATGACTACCGCGAAGTACAGCAGCATGGCAATGAGTTCCGCTGTTTTCATTTGGAATCCCTCCAGACAGTTTACATTAGATGTTCTTATAATAAACATCGAGGTGAAAAACAACTGTAGTTTACTGGAAACCGGCGTTTTTGTCAATAGATAATTCATACTTTTTCATAAAATGACGGGGAATTTCCATTGACAGGAAGGAATCTTTGGTCTATAATCCAAATATAATATTATGATTTCTAATATCAAAGGAGAGAAACATGAGCTTGAAGCAATACCGGGCCTTTCTCGCAGTGGTGGAGCACAAGTCCGTCTCTGCCGCAGCGGCGGCCATGGGCATGACGCAGAGCGCGCTGACGCAGAATCTCAGCGCGCTGGAAAAACAGTTCGGCTTTCGTCTGCTGGTGCGAAACAAGGCGGGCGTCCGGCTGACGCAGGAGGGCCGCCGCGTCTACCGCGCGGTGGAGCAGGTCGTGCGCGCGGACGAGGCGCTGCAGAAAACAGTGGCCGAGACGCGCGGTCTCGGCGGGACGACGATCCGCATTGCGACCTTCAAGAGCGTGGCCGTGAGCTGGCTGCCGGCGATGATGAAGGCGTTTCAGGCAGAGCACCCGGAGGCGGAGTTCCGTCTCTTTGACGGGGCCTACGCCGAGGTGGACGAATATGTGCGCACGGGCGCGGTGGATTTCGGCTTCGTGAGTTTGCCGGACGCGCTGGAGTGCGATCTGATCCCGGTGAAGGAGGATCGGCTGCTCGCCGTGCTCCCGCAGGGGCACCCGCTCGCGGAGGCGGAGGCCGTTCCGGCGGCGCAGTTTGGGCGAGAGCCGGTGGTCAGTCTCGTGGACAGCACAAACCGGGACGCGCTGCGCGTGCTGCGTTCGGCGGGCGTAGAGCCGGACATCCGATTTCAGACGGCGGACGACTACGCGCTGATTTCCATGGTGGAAAACGGGCTCGGTATCTGCATCACGCACGAGCTGGTGCTGAAATCCGACAATCACAATGTCGTCGTGAAAGAGCTCTCCCCTCCCGCGACGCGCACAATCGCCATTGCCATTCCGAATCTGAAGGAGGCAAGGCCGATCGTGAAGGAATTCATTCGGTTTGTGCAGGAATGGACGAAAAAAGAGTGAAAAACTCCCGTGCTTGAAGCACGGGAGTTTTTATTCGATTCAGGTTTACGCCGCAGCGACATGGCGCTCATGGTTGCGCATGATCACCTGCAGCACGAGCATGACCGCGATGACGCCGAGGCCGATCAGGTCGGTCATGAGGCTCGGATAGATGAGGCTCAGACCGCCGGCGGCCAGCAGCACACGCTGCCAGATGGGCGTTTTGGTCATGATATAGCCCTCGAGCGCGGAGCTGACGCCGAAGATGCCGATGACGGCGGTGACGGCGATCTCCACGACCTGCAGCACGCCGGAGATGTTGTCAAACAGCAGCGCCGGGCTGAAGGCGAAGACATAGGGCACGATGAAGGCGGCGATGGCGAGCTTGGTCGCGTTGACGCCGGTCTTCATGGGGTTGGACTTGGCAATGGCAGAGCCGGCATAGGCAGCCAGCGCGACCGGCGGCGTGATGTCCGCAACGATGCCGAAATAGAACACGAAGAAGTGCGCGCTCACGGCGGGCAGACCCATCTTGATGAGGATGGGCGCGGTCGTCGCGGCCATGATGCAGTAGTTCGCGGTGGAGGGCACGCCCATGCCGAGCACGATGCAGCAGAGCATCGTGAGGAACAGGGCGAGGAACACGCTGTTCTGGCTGACGGCGACGATGCCGGTGATAAGCTTGGAGGCAAGACCGGTGGCAGTGATGCAGCCGGCGATGCAGCCGGCGACGGCGCACGCCACGGCCACGGTGATGGTGCCCTTGCCGCCAGCTTCGAGAGAGGCGATGATGGTCTTGACCGTTTCGGAGACGACGCGTCCGGCGGCGGAGCCGCTTCCCTGCGCCTTCTTCCAGCGGGCAGAGTCGATAATCGTCTGCGGCAGACCCACAGCGATGGCAACGAGGATGCTCACGGCGGCAGCGAAGGCCATCGTGCGCAGGTTGGTGCTCACGAGCCAGACGAGCACGATCAGCGGCGCGAGCAGATAGACCTTCACGAGCAGATCCTTCGCGGGCATGAGCTCGGACTTGTCCAGACCCTTGAGGCCGAGCTTTTTCGCCTCGAGATGGACGGAGATGAAGATGCCGGCAAAGTAGAGCACGGCGGGCAGGATCGCCTTGAGCGCGACCTGCGCATAGGGGATGCCCATATACTCCGCCATGAGGAAGGCGGCGGCGCCCATGATGGGCGGCATGATCTGACCGCCGGTGGAGGCTGCGGCCTCGACCGCGCCGGCGAACTCCGGCTTGTAGCCGGTCTTCTTCATCATCGGGATGGTGACGGAGCCGGTGGTGACGGTGTTGCCCACGGAGGGGCCGGACACCATGCCGCACAGCGCCGAGGAAATGACGGCGACCTTCGCCGGACCGCCGGCAGACCAGCCGGCAATCTTGTTGGCGAGATCAATGAAGAATTTCGAAATGCCGGTTCGCTCGAGGAATGCGCCGAAGACAATGAACACGACAATGAACTTGGCGCAGACCTGCGCGGGCGTGCCGATGACGCCGCCGGTGGAATAAAACAGGGTGTAGATCAGGCGGCGGAGCGGAAGCCCCGTGGCAAACGTATAGATCAGCAGCGCGCCGAGCACACACAGGATCGGGACGCCGACGCAGCGGCGGCAGAGCTCAAACATGGTGAGCAGGCCAACCACGCCGATGGCGATCTGCATACCGGTGAGCTTGTTCGCGCTCGTGAGCACACGGGCGAGAGAGCCGTAGCTGAAGCACCAGTAGAAGAAGCAGGCGGCGCCGACAATCATGATGACCCAGTCATACCAGGGCATGTAATTCGGACGCACATGCTTTTTGCTCGCGGGATAATACAGGAATCCCATGATGACCACGCCGCCAAGGAAGGCGGTGAGGCGGATTTCGAGCGCAGACTTGTTAAACAGCGTGGACCAGATGCAGTAGAGCGAGAAGAGCACCATGACGGCGGTGACGATCGTATGCGGGACGCCCTGCCAGATGCGGGTGTTGGACTCCTTGTCATACTTCTTCATCACGTCATTGAGTTCTTCCTCACTGACGATCTCACTGTCCCCGGTGAACTCTTTCTTGAGTTCTTCCGCAGGCGCGCTGTCCTTTTTCTTGGTTTTTTTGGACATTGGAACGCTCCTTCCCTTTATTTCTTACCATAAGAGAGAATCGGCTTTCTTTCCTCTGGTAAAAAATAAAATGAGACACTACAGGCGCTGAAAAGCGCCTGTAGTGATATGTTTGCTGAGGATGATTCAGGTCTTAACCCTGGGCAGAGAAATACTCAACAGCGCCGGGGTGATAAGGAATGCCTTCCACGCTGGAGGCGAACTCCACGCTCAGCTCAGCGCCCTTGGCGTGAGCGGCGGTAACCTCGTCCAGATTGTCGAAGATGGAGGAGACGAAGTTGTAAACATCGGCGTCAGCCACATCGTTGCGGGCCAGAACCAGAGCGCCGACCGCGACGGTGGTCACGTCCTCAGGCAGACCATAGGTGTCGGCCGCGATGACGTTCTTGGAGTAGAAGGGGGAAGCAGCCATCAGAGAATCGATGTGCTCGTCGTCGAGGCTGACGAGGTAAACCTGCTTGCCGCCGGTGGCGAGGTCGGTGATGGCGGTGGTGGGAGCGCCGGCCACGATGAAGGCAGCGTCAATCTTGCCGTCCTTCAGAGAGTCAGCGGAATCAGCGAAGCTCTGATACACGGGGCTGATGTCGTCCTCAGACAGGCCATAAGCGCCCAGGATGTCCAGCGCATTGAAGTACACACCGGAGCCGGCAGCGCCGATGGACACGGTCTTGCCGGCGAGGTCAGCGACGGACTTGATGCTCTCATCGAGCGTGACGATCTGCACCTGCTCCATGTAGAGGGCGGCGACAACAGAGAAGTCGGTCACAGCGCCGGATTCCTCAAAGAGGTTGGTTCCATTGTAAGCATAGGAAGCAACGTCGGACTGGCAGAAGGCCAGCTGCGCATCGCCGGCAGCCAGATCTTCCACGTTGGCCTGAGAGCCGTTGCCGACAACCGCGGTCACCTTGGTGTCGGTCTTGTCGGACACATGCTGCGCCAGGACGGTGCCGAAGGCGTAGTAGGTGCCGCTCTCGCCGCCGGTGACGAAGGTCAGCTCGCTGCCCGCCGCGGGAGCCGCAGCATCCGCGCTGCCCTCGGCCGCGGGGGTCTCATTCTTACTGCCGCAGGCGCACAGCGCAAACACCATGACCAGAGCCAGCAGCAAAGCCAGATACTTTTTCATGTAAGTCTCTCCTTTAACAGTTTTGGACACATTTTTGAATTCTCAGAACTCAAAAACTGCGTCCTGCTCTGTATTATAGCCGAATCAGCCCGGTTTTTCAAGAGAAATATGCAGTTTTTCGTATGTCAATTTGCAAACACTTTCGTTCGCTAATGCGAATAATCCGCAAAAAATCGACAATCAGAAGAATCATTATTATTTTTCAGGAATGAATATGCAATCTGCGCAAGACCAACTGCCGCATCGCTCAGAATGACCGAATATAAAAAAGGACCCGCCGAGCGGGTCCTTTTTATCCGTTTTATTTCTCCGCGAGGTCACGATACAGGAATGTGACAATCTGCGCGCGGGTGCAGGGGTTTGCGGGAGAGAAGGTGTCTTTGCCCGTTCCGGCGGTGATTTCATTTTCCACCGCCCAGAGCACAGCGTCCGTATAATACTTCCCTGCCGCCACATCCTTGAACGGGTTTTCCGTGTTCGCGGCGGGCTTGCCCTCCATGCGCCAGAGGAAGGTCACGGTCTGGTCGCGCGTCACCGTCGCGTTCGGGCTGAACGTGGTCGCGCTCGTTCCGGCAGTGATCTCATTTTCCACCGCCCAAAGGACGGCTTTGTAATAGTAATCCGAGGACTTCACGTCTGTGAAGGGATTTTTCGTGAGCTTCGGATCCGGCTGTCCCTTGGCGCGCCACAGGAACGTGACCATCTGCGCGCGGGTGCAGGGATTCGCCGGTGAGAAGGTATCCTTGCTCGTGCCCGCCGTAATCTGCGGATCATGGTTCACTGCCCAGAGAACCGGCTCATAATAGTACTGGTCCTTCGCCACGTCCTTGAATGGATTTTTGACCTCCGGCGTTGCGGTCGGCGCAGGCGTTGCGGTCGGCGCAGGCGTTGCGGTCGGCGCGGGCGTTACGGCCGGCGCGGGCGTCGCGGTC
>JAZQDI010000133.1:0-4209 GCA_045546715.1 Oscillospiraceae bacterium
TCATTGTCTTCCTAAGACCGCTTGGCCTCCGACTTCCCGCTCCAAGGTGCGCAAGGCGCTGCCCGCGGATTACTCCTACATCATCGACGAGCTGCTGCACACGCACAACGAGCAGGCAGACAAGCGCGACTATTTTGAAAACATCATTGCCGCCATCATCCAGACCGGGCAGGCCGCCGACTTCGTGGCGGCGGTGTGCGAGGTAATCAAGCGTCTGGCTGTTGACCATCTCCATCTGGTCGGCGATATCTTTGACCGCGGTCCCCGGGCGGACATTATCATGGACTCTCTTCTCGCCTATCACAGCGTAGACATTCAGTGGGGCAACCATGACATTCTCTGGATGGGCGCCGCCTCCGGAAGCCGAACCCTCGTCGCCACCGTACTGGCAAATTCCATTCACTACAACAATCTGGAGGTCGTCGAGACAGGCTATGGCATCTCCCTCCGCCCGCTGTCCGTGTTCGCAAACGAGGTTTACAGACACACGGACACCCACTGCTTTGAGGTCAAGATCGCCGGCGACGGCGCGAGCCGATACACGGAAAAGGACAAGCTGCTCTCCGCGCGGATGCACAAGGCGATCACGATCATCCTCTTCAAGCTGGAGGGGCAGAAGCTCATGCGCCATCCGGAATACGGCATGGACGACCGGCTGCTGCTGGACAAGATTGATTACGAAAACAAGTGCATCACAATCGACGGCGTCACCTGGCCGCTGGAGGACACGGACTTCCCCACTGTGGACCGCGCGGACCCGTACACGCTCACGCCGGAGGAAGAGAGCGTCATTGATCAGCTCACCGCCTCCTTTGAGCACAGCGAAAAGCTGCAGCGGCACATCCGCTTTCTCTATTCCAAGGGCAGCATGTACAAGACCTACAACGGAAATCTCCTGCTGCACGGCTGCATCCCAATGGCGGAGGACGGCTCTCTGCTCACCTTCCGGCTCGGCGACCGGGAGACCAGCGGCAAGGAGCTGTTCGATTACTGCGACACCGCGGCGCGTCAGGCGTATTACTACAAGCGCGGCTCGGCGGAGCGCAAGCTCGGAATGGATCTGCTCTGGTTCCTCTGGGCCGGGCGCAACAGTCCCATCTTCGGTCGTGACCGCATGACAACCTTTGAGCGCCGTCTGATCAAGGACAAAGCCGCCTGGGCTGAGCCGAAAAACGCCTATTACACCCTCTATGAGAGCTCCGAGGTCTGCGAGTGGCTGCTCCGGGAGTTCGGGCTTGAGGGACCGCACTGCCATATCATCAACGGTCACATCCCCGTCAAGGTGCGCAAGGGCGAGAGCCCCGTCAAGGGCAACGGCAGACTGCTCGTGATCGACGGCGGCTTCTGCAAAGCGTATCAGGCGACCAGCGGCATCGCCGGCTACACACTGATCTATGATTCCTACGGCTACCGCATTGTGGCGCACCAGCCGTTTGCAGGCCGGAAAAAGGCCATTCTCGAAAACTGGGACATTGCCTCCACCTATGAGATTTTCGAGCGCATGGAGCAGCGGCAGAAGATCGCCGAAACCGACATCGGCGCGCGGCTGCAGCAGCAGATCGATGAACTGAACGGGCTGCTGCGGGCGTTCAAGGACGGCGCCGTGGTGGAAGGAAGATAAACCATAAAAAAAAGACCGCAAAAAGCGGTCTTTTTTTATCACTCGCGCTCCATCGCCCTCGGCTCTGCCTCGGTTGGTCGGCGCGAGGACTCGCGTTTCGCGAGTCTCAGGGTGTTTTTGCCGGGGCAAAGCTCCGGCAAAAACAATTTGATTATCTTCGCTTCAGCGCGAACTCTGCGAAACTCTTTTCTTTTTTATTTGTTCGTGCTATATTGTTCGGGATACTCCGGAAAGGATTTGATCTGGCATGGTGATCACGCCGATTTTGCAAAAAATGTCCGTGATGGTAATCTTGATGCTCGTGGGCTTTCTGTGCACGAAGCTGCGCATCACCGGACCGGAATTCAACCGATACGCGAACCCCGTCGTCATCAATGTGTTCCTGCTCGCTACCATCCTGAACGCCGTTGTCGGCGCGACGGAGCGGGTCAGCGGTGTCGTGCTGGCGCAGTATTTCGGCGTGATGGTTCTCATGTTCCTTGTGAGCATGGTGGTGGCAGAGGTCACGGTGCGCATCATCCCCATGCCGGAAAGTGACCGGGGCGTGCTCTGGTGCCTCGCGGCGTTTATGAACAACGCCTTCATCGGCTTTCCGCTCGCACAGGCGATCTACGGCGAGCAGGGTCTGTTTTACGCGGCCATCTCGAACATTCCGTTCAACGTGTTTCTCTACACCGTCGGCATGATGAAGCTCCGAGGAAACGACGGGCACAAGCGGGAGCTGAAGAAAATCTTCACGCCGCCGCTCGTGACCACGCTGCTGGCCGCCGCCATGTATCTGGCGGACATTCACCTGCCCGCCTTCGCGGCGGACACAATCAGCACCATGGCGGGCGCGACGATCCCGGTGAGCATGATGATCATCGGAACGTCGCTCGGAAGCGTCTCGGTCAAACAGGTGTTTTCCACGCCGAAGGTCTACGCCGCGACTGCCGTGCGTCTGATCGTCGTGCCCGTGGTGGTCTGGGCGGTGCTGCGGCTGTTCGTACACGATCCAATGATGCTCGGCATTGCGGTATTGATCGCCGCCTGCCCCTGCGCAATGATCATCACGGTCTTTTGCCTGCAGCACGGGAAGGATGATGTTTTCTCCTCGCAGGTGATCTTCATGAGCACCCTGTTATCAGCGCTTACCATTCCCGCATTGTTTGCGGTTCTGTTTTGAGAGGTTTGTATGATTTTTGAATGTGCGCCCATGGAGGGCGTGACCGGCGACCTGTTTCGACAGGCGCAGCGGCTGCACTTTGAAAAGGCCGACCGGTATTACACGCCGTTTCTCTCCCCCACCTCGAGCCGGGTGCTCGCGGCGCGGGAGCTGCGCGAGGTGGAGCCAAGCCACAATGAGGGCATCCACGTCGTGCCGCAGCTGATGGGCCATGACCCGGGGGATTTCGTCTGGATGGCGCGGGCGCTGCGCGATCTCGGCTATGACGAAGTAAATCTCAACCTCGGCTGTCCTTCCGGTACGGTCGTGACGAAGAAAAAAGGCGCGGGACTTTTGCCGGAGCTGGAGCTGCTGGAGCGGATGCTCGACGGCATCTTCGATTTCTGTCCGGTGCCGATCAGCATCAAGACCAGACTCGGCATGAAAAGCCCGGAGGAGTTCTATCCGGTGCTGGAGCTCTACAACCGCTATCCGATCAAAGAGCTGATTGTCCACCCTCGCATCCAGACGGATCAATATAAAAACCACCCGAATCTCGAGTTTTTCGCCTTTGCGCTCGAGCACAGCAAGGCCCCGGTCTGCTATAACGGCGACCTGTTTTCCCTTGCAGACATTCAGGCGTTTCAGGCGCAGTTTCCGTCTGTCGAGCGAATCATGCTGGGGCGCGGTCTCGCCGCGAACCCCGGTCTCATCGGCGAGGCGAAAAACGGTGAGAAACCGACGATTGAGCAGATGAAGGCCTTTCACGCGACGCTCTATGCGCTGACAAAAGACCGCATTGCGGACCGGCGCGCGCTGCTCTTCCGGATGAAGGAGGCCTGGCGCTACTTCGGCTGCGCCTTTGAAGGCGCGGAAAAACCGCTCAAGCAGATCCGCCGGGCGCAGAATCTCGCGGACTATGAAAACGCGGTAAACGCACTCTTTGCTGCCTGCCCGGTGCGCGACGGCGCGGGCTTCACCGGATAACACCGTCAAACAGGGGAAGGAATCATCCTTCCCCTGTTTTTCAGTCTGCCGGCAAAACGAACGTGATCTCCTCCGGCGTTCGTGCAGCGCAGGTCTCGATACCGGGGCGAGCCAGATATTCCGGTCGGCGGCTGGCGAGGACGCCCGCAAGGAGCATACTGCCAAGCAGCAGGGCGATCACCGCTGCCCAAATGCACAAAACCATTTTCTTTTCCGTCATCGTCAAAGCTCCTTTCGTGTGTTTCTGGTCTCATTCTACAGAAAACCGAGTCCAAAAAATGTCGCAAGGTCACGAATTTGGAAAAAGAATTGAATCCCTAGATTGCAAAAGTGAAGTTCCGGTTTTGCGAAGATAATCAGGAGAAGACCTGCGGTTCACTTTTGCAATGGACGGTATAGTATAATCAATTCGGTCACTGCCTGCGGAAAGCAGGGATAGCAATGAGCCGAATGACAT
>JAZQDI010000134.1:0-12010 GCA_045546715.1 Oscillospiraceae bacterium
TATCAGCGCTCTTCCACCACGTCCCTCGGCTCGAGCACCTCCACCACGCCCGCCGGCGCCGCCATCAACGGCAAGGAGCAGCAGCAGAAGTATCTGCCGCTCATCATGGCGATGCACAACGTGAAGTACTGCGCCACCGCGAGCCCCTCGAACATGGCGGATCTCGTCGCCAAGATCCAGAAGGGTCTGGCGGCCTCGAAGCGCGGCTTTGCGTATCTTCACGTGTTTTCTCCCTGCCCGACCGGCTGGAAGTTCGCGCCCGATCAGAGCATCGCCGTCGCGCGAAAGGCGGTCGCCGCCAACCTCTGCCCGATCTGGGAGTGCGAGAAGGGCGTCTTCAAGCTCACGCCGAACCGCAAGCCCATCACCATCGCCGAGTTCGTCCAGGGCATCGGCAAATTCAAAAAGCTCACTGAGGAAGAGATTTCTTCCATTCAGTCTCTGGTGGACGAGCGCTGGGCGCTGCTGAACAAGCTTGCAGAGTAAAGATCAATCCCCCCGTACAAGCATGAACAGGAGGGCTTTTCCGAGCAGCAGGCGCGCACATACATGCGGCAGCTTCTGCCGACGCTGGACTACTGGAAACGGTACGACGAGCTCAGCGACGGCGGCGAGTTCGAGGCATTCAAGCAGCAGCTGATTCATGAGATCAACGATCTGCAGCACATTGAGGGCATGCCGCGACTGGAAAAGCTGAACGCGCTGGTTGGAAGTTATGTTAACCTTGAGTATCGGCTTCCGAACGGCCTGCAGGTGAAATTTTTGGATGATCAGACAACCTACTTGGGAAACCAGCTGGAATCGGAGCTTGGCGTCGAGCGCTGCTTCGGCGTCCTTGCGAACATGGATTTCATCCTCATCTGCACGTATGGCGCAGAGGGAGCCGACCCGGAGCTCGTGCTCTATAAAAAGAGATAGCATCGACCTTACAACACTGACACCTGCATGTCACCAGATCCGAAAGGTCACCGACCTGAAAAAACTACGCCATGCCGCCCAACCATACACGAGATGGAGATACTCTCGGTCGTCTGTGCAGGCGGGATCGTGCTTTACCGGAGCTCTTGTCTGCGGGGGCGTATGGCGTTATAATGTGAACATGATAAAACAGGAGGAGCAAATCGCATGAGCAAAGTCGTCACCGCCCGCGAGGCGGCCAATCTGATTCCCGACGGCGCGACTGTCGCCATGGGCGGCTTCTGCGGCTTCGGCAGCCCGGACGAGCTGCTCATCGGCATTCGCGAGCGGTTTGAGGAGACCGGCGCGCCGAAGAATCTCACGCTCTTAAAAGGCGTCAGCGTCGGCGACAAAGCCGCGCGCGGCGGCAGCCGCATCGCGCTCGACGGGCTGGTTCATAAGGTCGTCTGCTCCCACGTCGGGCTCGAGCCCGCGCTTGCAAAGATGATCGAGGAAAACCGCTGCCTTGCCTATATGATCCCCCTCGGCACAATCACGGAGTTGCTGCGCGCCGCGGCGTCGAATAAGCCCGGCGTGATCACGCGCTGCGGGCTCGAGACCTTCGCCGATCCCCGGCTCGAGGGCAGCAAGGCGAATGAACGCACCGTCGCCGAGGGTGAGGATATTGTCTCCATCCTGAACGTGAACGGCGAGGACTGCCTGTTTTATCCGACCATCCCCGTGGACGTCTGCATCATCCGCGGCACCTATGCCGATCAAAAGGGAAACATCGTCCTCGATCACGAGGCGCTGCAGGCCGAGCAGCTCGAGGCTGCAGAGGCCGCGCATGCAAACGGCGGCGTTGTCATCGTGCAGGTGGAGGACGTCGTGGATCGCGACTTTGACCCGCGCACCGTGAAGCTCCATCACTTCATGGTGGATTACATCGTCAAGGCGCGGCCGGAGAATCACATTCAGGGCTATGACACGGACGCGTTCCGCCCCGCCGTCTGCGGCGAGGAAAGAGTGCCGCTCGCGGCAGTCACGCCCATGCCCTTAAATGACCGCAAGGTCTGCGGCCGCCGCGCAGCCATGGAGCTGCAGCCGGATATGCTCATCAACCTCGGCATTGGCATGCCGGATTCCGTTGCGGCCGTTGCGGCGGAGGAGGGGATTGCCGATTGCTTTACACTCTCGATTGAGTCCGGCGTACTCGGCGGCGTCCCGCTCGGCGGGCTCGGTCTCGGCGGCAGTGTGAACCCCGAGGCGATCTATAAAATGCCGGATATTCTGAACGTCTATGACGGCGGCGGGCTCGACATGGCCGTCCTCGGCCTCGCGGAGATCGACCGCCACGGCAACGTGAACGTCTCCAAATTCGGCGGCCGCGTCACCGGCCCCGGCGGCTTTATCAACATCGCGCAGAACACCAGGACCGTTATCTTCGTCGGCACCTTTACCGCAGGCGGACTCAAAACGAGCTATGAGGGCGGGCGCTGGAACCTCCTGCAGGAGGGGAGAGCGGTCAAGTTCAAAAACGAGGTCGAGCAGGTCACCTTCTCCGGCGCCTATGCTGCGCGCACCGGCAAGCGTGTCCTCATCGTCACAGAGCGGGCCGTTTTCCGGCTCACGGCGGAGGGGCTCGAGCTCATGGAGATTGCCCCCGGCGCGGATCTGGAGCGCGATATCCTCGCGCACATGGAGTTCCGCCCGCTCATCAGTCCGGATCTGAAGGAGATGGACACGCGGCTGTTTCGAGAAGAACGAATGAACCTGGAGAGCTGAAGCCTTATGACACTGCGGCCAATTTTTTATTCCGTGTTTTCCTGTCTCGCTTCCGCCTGCCGCCATTCCTGCTGCAGGGGCTGGGAGATTGACGTGGACGAGGGCGCGCTGCGCCGCTATGCCGCTGTGCCCGGTGAGCTGGGGCAAAAGCTGCGCGCGTCCATTTATCAGGACGATGACGGCGCGCACTTCTGCCTCGTGGAGGAGGAGCGCTGTCCCTTCCTGCAGGAGGATGGATTGTGCGAGCTGATCTGCCGCCTCGGCAAGGAGGCGCTGTGTGAAATCTGCGCACTGCACCCGCGATTTTATCTCTCTTACGGGGAATATGAGCTCGCGGGGCTTGGGCTCAGCTGTGAGGCGGTCTGCGCATTGCTGTTGAACAGAGAGAAACCGCTGACGTTGTTTTGCACGGAGACAGGGGAGATGCGCACACTGTCTGATCTGCTCTCCCTTTCGCCGGAGCGGCTGGCGTTTGACGGCGCGCCGGTCTCAGAGACATATCTCACCCGCGCGGCGCTCACCGAGCCAATCGACGAGGCGTGGTCGGAGGAGCTGTCCCGCCTGCGCCGGGATCTCGCGTCCTGCCCGCCGCTCCCGGTGGGGGTGCGATATGACCGGATGCTGCAGTATATACTCTTCCGTCAGCTCGACCGGTTGGAGGACATGCCGTTGGAGGCGCTGCTCGACTTTGCGCGCGACAGTACGGCCTTTGTCGCTGCGCAGGATGCGCTCTATGGCCTTGATCCGGAGCATCTGCGCCGCTGGTCGGAGCAGATGGAGTACAGTACAGAGAACATTGATATCCTTCTGGGATATATATGACAAAAAGCGGTGTGCAATAGCATACCGCTTTTAATAAAGGAAATTTGTAAAATATACTTGACAAAATGCTTTCGGCGGAATATACTGCAGTCAGAAGGAAGAAATCCGTTCAAAACTCTTTTGACTGGAGGATTATCAAATGAGCAATTTTTATTTGTGGGGCATCGCCGTCGGAATTCTGATCGGCGTGCTCATCGTAGCGATTGTGTTTGCGTACAACAAGAAGAAAACCGGTTCCGTCGTCGGCGGGGATTTTGATGAACGGCAGCAGCTGCTGCGCGGAAAAGCGTTTCAGGCGGGATTTTTTACGATGCTGTTTTTCAGCTTTTTTTACTGGGTGCTCGTTACGCTCGTGCTGCAGCGGCCTCTGATGGAGGACGGACTGAGCGCGCTGATCTGCGCACTCATAGGCGTCGGCGTGTTCGGGATTGACTGCGTCATCCACGATGCGTTCTTCACCGTGCAGAACAAGCCGAAAAACTACATCATTCTCTTCACGGCTACGACGATTTCCCAGATTCCCGCCGCAATCAACAATATCAACAGCGGGAGAGTGATTCAAAACGGCGTGCTCACCTTTGCGGTGGTGCCGATTGTTTGCGCGGTGCTGTTTCTCGGTATTCTGACGGCCATCATCTGCAAGATGCCCGCGTTGCGAAAGGAGGACGCGGAGGAATGAAAAACCTGCGGCTCAAGGCCGCCCGCGCGGGACTCGATCTGTCCCAGCAGGATCTGGCAGAGCGTGTCGGCGTCTCGCGCCAGACCATCAGCGCCATCGAAAAGGGCGACTATAACCCGACGATCAACCTCTGCGTCGCCATCTGCAAGGCGCTGGGGAAGACGCTTGACGAATTATTCTGGGAAAATTGACTTGACCTTCCACCGGATGGAAGGTATATAAAGGAATCAGAACAGGGAAAAGGGAGGCAACTGCCATGCTTCAAATTCAGCATCTGACAAAGCGCTTCGGCGACACCGTCGCCGTGGACGATCTCTCGCTGCACATTGCGCCGGGCGAGATTTACGGCTTCATCGGTCATAACGGTGCCGGCAAGACCACCACGCTCCGGTCCATCGCCGGCATTCAGCAGTTTGACGCCGGCGAGATTCTCATCGACGGCAAGTCCATTCAATCCGATCCCATGGCCTGCAAGCGCGCCATGGCGTACATCCCGGACAATCCCGATCTGTATGAATTCATGTCCGGCATTCAGTTTTTGAATTTCATTGCTGACGTCTTCGGCGTCTCTGCCTCGGACCGCGAAGCGCGCATCCGAGACTATGCCGATCGGTTTGAGCTCACGAAGGATCTCGCGCAGCCCATCAGCGCCTATTCCCATGGCATGAAGCAGAAGCTTGCCATCATCTCCGCCTGGCTGCACCAGCCCCGGCTGATCCTCATGGATGAGCCCTTTGTCGGGCTCGATCCCATCGCCTCGCATCTGCTGAAGGATATGATGCGCGAGGTGTGCGACGCCGGCGGCGCCATCTTCTTCTCCACGCATGTGCTGGAGGTGGCGGAAAAGCTCTGCGACAAGGTCGCCATCATCCGCCGCGGCGCGCTGGTGCGCTCCGGCACCATGGAGGAGGTTCGCGGAGACGCGTCGCTCGAGTCGGTGTTTCTGGAACTGGAGGCGGAGTGAAATGGTTAAGCTTCTGGTAAAAAAACAGCTTCAGGAGCTCTTCCGCGGCTTTTTCGTGGACAAGAAGACAAACCGCGCCCGTTCCCGCATCGGCGTCATTCTGTCTGTACTGGGCTTTGTTCTGGTCATGGTCGGCCTTCTGGGCGGTATGTTTACGGCCATGTGCCTCTCAATTGCGGGGTCCCTTGCCGCGGTTGACCTCGGCTGGCTGTACTTTGCGATCATGAGTCTGCTCGGCGTCTTTCTCGGCGTTTTCGGCAGCGTGTTTAATACCTATTCCAGCCTGTATCTCGCGAAAGACAACGATCTGCTGCTCGCTCTGCCGATTGCGCCGCGGGCGATCATCGCCTCCCGGCTGCTCACGGTCTATCTTATGGGGCTGATGTATTCCGCAGTGGTCATGCTGCCTGCGGTCATCGTCTGGTGGATTGAGGCAGGAGCGACGGTCTCCAATGTTATCGGCGGTCTGCTGCTGGTGCTGCTGGTGTCCGTGCTTGTGCTGCTGCTGTCCTGCCTGCTCGGTTGGGTGGTCGCGAAGGTGAGTCTCCGTCTGAAAAACCGGAGCTTCGCGGTCGTCATTCTGTCGCTTGCGTTCATCGGACTTTATTATTTCTTTTACTTCAAGGCGCAGGCGCTTATTCAGGATCTGATCGCGAACGCCATGACCTACGGCGAGAGCGTTCGCCGCAGCGCTTACGCGATCTATCTCTTCGGCCGTGTCGGCGAGGGCGACTGGCTTGCCATCGGCGTCGTCACGGCGGTGATCGCCGTGCTCACCGGCGTCACGGCGGTGCTGCTGTCTCGAACCTTCCTCGGCATTGCCACCGCCACGGCTGCGACGGCAAAGAAGACCTACCGCGAAAAGCCGCTTCACCTGCAGAGCTTGTCCCGCGCGCTGCTCTCAAAAGAGCTTCGTCATTTCACTTCCAACGCGAACTATATGCTCAACTGTGGGCTCTCCACGCTGTTTTTGCCCATTGCAGGCATTGCGCTGCTCTGGAAAGGCCGCGCCTTCCTCGATTTGATCTCTTCGCAGTTTGCCCTGCCGTCCGTGACGCTTGCGCTGCTGCTCTGCTCCGCGATCTGCATGCTTGCCTCCATGAACGATATGGCGACGCCTGCGGTCTCGCTCGAGGGAAAGAGCATCTGGCTTTTGCAGTCGCTCCCGGTCTCGCCGTGGATGGTGCTGCGCGCAAAGCTCTCGATGCAGCTCTGGCTCACGGTGCCGCCGGTGCTGTTTAGCGCAGTCTGTGCGGGTCTCGTCCTGCACTCAGGGGCACTGGAGTGGCTCGCGCTGTTGGTGCTGCCTGTGCTCTACTGCGCTGCCGTGGCGGCGCTCGGTCTCACGCTTGGCACGCTTCGCGCAAATCTTCAGTGGACCAATGAAATCACGCCCATCAAGCAGAGCATGTCCATCATGCTGGTGCTTCTGGCGGGCTGGGTTCTCGCGGTCATTCCTGCGGGCGGATACCTCCTTCTGGGAGACCGTGTCAGCGCTCCGCTCTGGATTGTGCTGACAATCGTCTTCTTTGCCATCGTCTCCGCTTTGCTTCTCGCATGGCTGAAATCGAGCGGTGCGCGCCGGTTTGCCGTGCTGCGCTGAGGAGAATTCTGATGGGGAAGAGTAAATTTAACGTAAACATTTTTCTGCTTGTGCTGCTGATCTTCGGCGCGTTTACGTTTTTCATCACGGTCTATATCACGCACAAGGCGGATCGCTCGGCGGTCAACCAGTTCTATCCCATCGAGGGCACTGATCTCGCCGTCCACTATTCCTCTCTGGAGCCGGACGGACTCTATCAGGGCTCGGAGAATGTCAATTCCCTTCGCCTGAAGGGAAAGTTCGGCTTCGACTGGGGCGCGGCTCTGGGAGGGAACCGCCTCTATCTGAATGAATATGACTCCACTGATCTCGGGCTTTCATTCTGCGATCTGGTACGTGTGAATCTCGACACGTTTGAAAAAGAACTGCTCTTGCCGAACACGATCCTCCGCGGCCGCTGCGCATCGGGTGAGCTGGTATGCGTGCAAAATGCGCTGCTTCCTTCCAATGAGCCGAAGACGAGCTCGCTCTGCGCGTTTCTCAGTCTCTCTGATTCCGCGCTGCATCCGGAATCAGATGGGGCAGAGGTGCTGTTTCTCGATCCTGCCACCGGTGCAGTTGTCTACAGTGAATTTGACGACGAAGCCATGACCGACGGCTTTGACGCGCGCTACCTCGCGCGCACGCTTGAGGAGGTGCGCGGATGAAATTTGGTGTCGGAGATCGGAAGCATCTCAGCGGCGCGGATCTCGCCGTGTGTGTCACGCAGATTGCCGCGGCGCTCCCGCTGGTGTATCTTTTGATTGCTTCCGGGTGGTATGCCCTTCTGGTAAAGAAAACTGCTGTGTCGTTCCTGTTTGACTTCGGCGTTTCCGTCATTCCGAGAGCGCTCGCGCTCGCACTGAGCAGACTCTACCGGCTCACGGGAAGCGAGGTGCTCTTCAGTCTGCTTCTGACTGCGCTTGCGCTCGTCTACGGCATCGCGATGAAGAGCCTGCTTCGCGGCGCGCATGGCCGCACGGTGCGCATTGTCCTCGCTGTGCTCATCGCGCTGGATCTGATCGCGCGGCTGATTACCTCGCGCTTCGTCGCCGCCTTCGGACTGCCGATCATGATCGCGGCGTTTTTAATCCGCGCGGCCTGCCTGTTACTGGTCGTTCTCGATTTAAAAGCAAAAGAACCGTAAAGGACTGTCCTTTACGGTTCTTTTGCGCTGTGTCACTTTGGCGTGTTCGCGTCCGGATGTGTCGCCGCCCAGAGACTGATGCACGCCCAGACGACCGCGAGCACTGCCGAGATCGCGATGCGAACCACAAATCCCTTTCGAATCAGCAGAATCACGCACAGAATCAGCACACAGAGCGCGATGATCGCGCTGATGAGCTGCCGTTTATCCAGTTTCATTCGTTCTCTCCTCACATTTTCCGCAGTTGCTGCAGCCGTTGCAGCTGAGGCGCATGCCGCACTCCTCGCACCGCGCCCGAAAGCGCGGCTTGTAGAGCAGCCCCTCCGGGATGGTCACGCCCCAGCGATCCGTGAGCTGATAGGTCACGGGTTTGCCAGGAAAGCTCAACCCAGCGCGATATGCCTGCTGCGTTTGAATGCGGCTGTCTTCAATTTTATACGTTTTTCCGTCTTTGACGAATCTTCTTCCCGTCCCGAGAAAGACGAAGGTGACATCTTCCGCCAGACATTCGTCGTGCAGATTTTTCACCCATTCATAATGACAGGGACGGCTCCCGCCATAGTTTTCTCCCTCGCAGAGCACCTGCTCGATCTGACCGCTTGCGAGATAGTCCTTTATCGTGACCGGTCCGACAAACGGCGCGCACATCACGCCCTTGTGGTGAAAGGGGAGCGAGAGCAGAATCGGGATGCGCTCGTCCGCGCGGCGCTGGTTTTCTGCCGTCACGTTGAGCATCACGTTCTGCCAGCCGTCGCCCCAGTCCCGGGGCAGACATTTTTCCACGCGCTCCGGCCGTTTGGTCAGGAGGAAAAACTTCACGTCCGGCCGCTGCGCCATAATCTCCCAGGCCTCCTCCCGCCAGGGATCGGCCTCGGCGAGAAAGAAGTCAGACGTCATGCACACGCGGATCATCTCACCGCTTTTTACCTTGTATTGCCCGCTTCGATCCTTCGAGAGGGGGTAGCGAAAACCCGCCTTTGTGCGGTAAATGTCACTGCCGTCCTTCCCGCGCATGGCGTCCAGATAATACATGTAGCAGTTTTGACAGCCCTCGCTGCACTTCACGCAGCCGTGCCATGGATTCCAGATATCATGCATGGCGAGTCCTCCTTTCCCGGGGTTCTGCCTCTATTTTACCGAATCCGGCAGTGTTTGCCAAGAGTGAAAATCCGTGATACACTGTTCTTCGGGAGGGAACCTTATGGCCGATACCTTTGACTTTATGATCCGCACCAAAGCCGATCTCTGCCGCGCGGTGGAGCAATATGGTTTTGTGCCGTTTTTTAAAAATCCCATTCGGGGCTTTTCCATCGCTGAGCACTGCGCCCCGAGCGCGTGGTTTTCCGATGACGAGGGCATCTGGGAGTGGAAGGGGCCCGTCATTCGCGAGACCGGCTGTGCCTATGGCAAGTTCTTTCACGGCAAAGCCGTGTTCATCAGCCGGGAGTGGTTTCCGGATTTTGCCAACTTCCGCCGCGACGGCTATGATTTCGACGCCCTCTGGGAGGACGGCAAGGCACGCCACGCGGACAAGGCGCTCTATGAGCTCCTGGAGCCGAACGCGCCCATCGTCTCCCGCGCGCTGAAGGATCTCGGCGGCTACGGCAAGGAAGGACGCAAGGGCTTTGACGCCTCCATTACGCGCCTGCAGCATCTGGGCTATGTTCTCATCAGCGATTTTGTCTATGATCTGGATCGGAAGGGCAAGCCCTACGGCTGGGGCGTCGCGGAGTATTCCACGCCCGAGAAATCGCTGGGAGAGGACTTCACCCGGAACGTCTATCGCCGTACACCGGAAGAATCCTTTGCGCGCGTCCTTGCGCATTTGCATGAAATCCTGCCCGACGCGAGTGACGCCGCGCTGCGCAGGCTGCTGCGATAACAAATCAATCGCCCCGCCGAACAGACGGGGCGATTGGTATGTTATGGGTTAAAAAACCGGAACACGCGCTCTTTGTAGTCCGGCGCGGTGTCATAGGCCGCATGGCCATAACCCGCGTACATGAAAAGGCGGAAGCCGGGCTTGTCGTCCAGCCGGACGGCGATCTCCATGGTCTCGTCCGAGTCAAGCACCTGATCGTTCATCTCGCCAATGACGAGCACCGGACAGCGAATTTCTGTGAGCCGGTCTGTGACATTAAAATCCCGCATGCCGTTCGTCAGGATTACAAAGCGGTGAAAGTCCGCTTCCGTCACGCTCTCGCCGGCGGCGCGCAGCGCCTGCTCAAACTGCGCATACATGGCAGGGGGGTAGATTTCCCGACCGAAGGCGAGATAGAGCCCCGGCCCGTCCTGTGTCTCGGCAATCCGCGCCCATTCGTCCAGCACCGGCGCGCGCTCCGCGCTCACACGCGACGTTGTGGAACCCAGCGCCAGGCGGCGCACGAGGTCGCCGCGCTCAATGGCAATCACGAGCGCCATCATGCCGCCCTGACTCACGCCGAAGAGATCCACATCCTTCAGCCCCAGCGCGTCCATAGCCTCTGCCGTGTCGAGCGCCATGTCCCGCACGGTGTATTCCTCCGGCAGATCCGCACGCCGGTCAAAGAGATAAACGGTGTATTTTTCGGAAAAAATGTGATACGCCTCTGCCACATTCTCAGCCAGCGGCATTACGCTCTGAACGCTGAGGCCCGGCAGGATTACCATGGTCTTTTCTCCGCTGCCAAAGCGGATGTACTGCATGGTAAACGTCTCTGTTTTCAGAGTTTCTACGGAAACGGAAATGGGAATCACCGCGCTTTCTTCTCAAACTGAAACCAGTATAAATGATTCTCTGTCCGATTGCAAGCATCATAAGGCTGCACACATATTTGTTTACATAACAACAAAAAATAATCCCCTTACTGATTGACAAAAACAGGGCAAAGGAGTATTCTATTAACTGTTAAAATAGCGACCGCTATGAGGAGGTTACAGGGAAGCTATTAGCGCCGGGACCGGAAACGGTTGACGAGGTCGGCAGTCATCGAAAGATTCGGCGGATGCTGCCGCGGCCTGCGTGGGTCGCCACGGAGAAAAGAAAAAGCAGAATCAACACTGTAACAGAGGTTCTCCGACACGCAAAAAAATGAATCGATATAAAAGGAGTTTTGCGATATGAGAGTCGTTATTCAGGACAACTATGAGAAGATGAGCTTTTGGGCCGCGCATTACATTGCGAATAAGATCAACAGCCACAAGGAAGACCGTCCCTTCATTCTCGGTCTGCCCACCGGTTCTTCTCCCATTGGTGTCTATAAAGAGCTCGCGCGCATGAACCAGGCCGGCGAGGTTTCCTTTGCCAATGTTGTCACCTTCAACATGGACGAGTATCTCGGCCTGCCCCACGAGCATGATCAGAGCTACTGGTACTTCATGCACGATAACTTCTTTGACCATCTGGTTGACATGAAGCCGGAGAACATCAACATTCTCAACGGCATGACCGACGATCCCGAGGGCGAGTGCGCCCGCTACGAGGAGAAGATTGCCTCCTACGGCGGCATCGATCTGTTCATGGGCGGCATCGGTGTGGACGGTCACATTGCCTTCAACGAGCCCTTCACGAGTCTGAAGAGCCGCACTGGCGTGCGCGATCTGACGACCGACACCCGCATTGTCAACTCCCGTTTCTTCGGCAACGATCCCGAGGCCGTTCCCGCTCAGGCGCTGAGCGTCGGCGTCGGCACCGTGTACGACTCCAAGGAAGTCCTCATTCTCATCAACGGCCATAATAAGGCCCGCGCTCTGGCCGCCACGGTCGAGGGCAACGTGAGCCACAAGTGGACCTGCAGCGCTCTGCAGATGCACAACGGCGCCATCATCGCCTGTGACGAGGCTGCCTGCGGCGAGCTCACCGTGGATACCTACAAGTACTTCCTGGATATCGAGAAGAAGGAGCGTCTGTAAGAATGTATACCATCAAAGACCTCTATGATCTCGATCATACTCTGGCAAAAGACTATCTCTCCCAGTTCACCTACCCCTGGGAGGCGCTCAAGGGCATTCAGAACATGATCGTCGAGCTGGGCCAGAAGCTGGATCCCGCCGAATACACCGAAGTAAGCCCTCAGGTGTGGGTGCACCGCACCGCCACAGTCGCCCCCACGGCGTATCTGGGCGCGCCCTGCATCATCGGCGCGGGCACCGAGG
>JAZQDI010000135.1:0-18897 GCA_045546715.1 Oscillospiraceae bacterium
GTTGAACAGCTGGGACGTTCTCAGCGCAAAGCAGACGCCGAGGTCGCAGTTGCACAGGCCGAAGATTTTATCTTCGCCGTCAATGTTCGTGATCTGATGGACGTAGCCGTTGTCCTCGGCGCGCTGGCAGATCTGCAGCACCTCTTCCTTGGTGATGTAGCGGCCCTTGCCGGTCTCCACCAGATAGTCGGCATAGTCGCCGAGACCAATGCAGCAGTCGTCCTGAATTTCACCGGAGCCCTCGCCGGTGACGCGCCGTGCGTTGCGGCAGGAGCAATAACCGACGGAGAAGTTGTTGTACTTATCCAGCCAGTGAGAAATGTGCTCGATGGGAAGGGAGGATTTTTCCATCCCGATCGCTTTCTCCACGGGAATGACGTGCATGCCGATGCCGGCTCCGCCGGGAGGCATCAGATGGGTTTTGCCCGCGAGGGGCAGATAGGTCATCTTGTTGAACTGCTCGCCCAGCTCCGGGTATTTGTCAAACTGCCAGCGCACCATGTTCGTCATCTCGGCAATGCCGGGTACGAACAGCTGCACATAGTAGAGCTTCTCCCGCTGGGGGTTCTCGCGGTGGTATTCAATCGCGCCGGTGGCAGCTGCCTTTTCCAGCAGTTCCTCCACATGCTTCTCGTCCTTGCCGGTGATCCTTGCAATTTCCTGCAGGGTCTTGGGCTTGCGCAGCCCCATCTTGAGCATGATCTCCGCCTGCTCGTCGCTCTCCAGAGAGCGATCCAGAAGGATGTACTCCGGGTCCTCCTCGGTCAGCTTCTTGATGCCGAACTTATAGGGGAGCCGGTCGGTGATCATCTTGCCCAGTTCAAACAGAATTTCTCTTGCCATGACGATTCTCCCTTTCATTGTGGTACGGTGATAGTGTGATCTGGTGATCCGATCACCAACAATATATCATAGAGAATTACGGTTTGGCAAGCATTTTTTTGCAAAAAAATCAGACCGCGAACAGAAACCCAATGTTTCCGTTCACGATCTGCGTGATGTGTTCATTTTAAACAATTGCGTTCGGGCCCTCCAGCACCGGGTCAATCATGGCGAGCATCTCGCGCTTGGCGCGCTCGGGCTCCCGTTTGAGCAGCGCGTCACAGATCGCTTCCAGATGCCGCAGCGTGGTGTCCCAGCCGAAGCTCTGGATATACTGCGCATACAGTCTGCGCTGCGGGATGACCGTGGAGTGGTAGAGCAGGTACATGAGCGAATTGTCGCTGAGCTCATAGATCTTCTGGAAGAACTCCGTAATGGCTTCGCAGCGCACAGTCAGCTCCTTTTCTGTGCGCAGCTTCTCGAGGATCGGCGTGAGCTGCTGCATCTGCGCATCACTTGCGCGCTTCATGATGGAATCCACGATCAGCGGATCGACTGCTGTGCGGCTCTCCCAGAAGGAGCGGGCGTCGCGCTTATTCAGATCACCGCCGTTGAAGCGCATCATGGCGACCATCGTCTCCGTCGTGCCCTGCATGCGGTAATCGGCCACATAAATGCCGTGACGCGGCTTGATTTCCACGAAGCCCTTCGCTGCCAGCTCACTCATACCGGCGGAAATCACCGTCAGACTGATGCCCATTTCAGCGGAGAGCTGCCGTGCCGGCGGGAGACGCTCGCCCACCTTCAGCACGCCGGAGAGGATTTTATCTTCAATCGCCTGCACGAACGCCTCGCGTACCGACGGTACAGAAATTTTTTCAAATGCCATAGAGAACTCATTCCTTCGCTTCTGATACGCTGATCTTATCACAGGATCAGAGCGAAGTCAAAGATAATCTGCTGAAAAACCAAAATCCAATACATTGATAATCATCTATTCAGTTATCAAACATTTCATGACACAAAAATTGAACTGGATACACCCATGCTGCAACATATTTGCCCCTTCATGCTTCTGAACCCCCTTGTCGTGACTTTTGCCCCCCCACAGGGTAATTCTGCACCCCCTAGGGCAGATTATTGCACCCCCTAAGATCAGAGCTTGCACCCCCCCTGCGGGATTCTATCAAACCTGACTGCCTTTCCCAAAGCAACGAAATCCGAACCTAGTGCCGATCGGCGACGGGTTCGGGTTTCTTGTTTTTATCGACTACTTCAAATAACCGTTTCCGCACATTCGACATAGAAGCCCTCCTTCGTTAAGATGAGACCATTAAGCGAAGATTGACTGAATGAGTCGGTCTTCCGTGCTCGTGCCTTTTATATCGTGAAAAAGCAGCATCGGCTCAATCAGGTGATTGCGAAATATGGTTCTCTGCTTCAGGTCATATTACTGCATATACAAAACGCCTCTCCCTCGCCGTTTGGTGTGGAAGAGGCGGTTTTTATATTACATTTCAACCATTCCGAACGCGAAGCCGGTCATGGCGATCGCGCCAAGATTGCAGCGGTCGTTGAAGACTGTGGGTTTCTCGCTTTCTGCCGCGCTGAGGGTGTAGAGCAGTGGCAGGAAATGATCCGGCGTCGGCACAGCGTATGCCGCGTGCTCCAGCTTCTCGTAGTGCATCACGGCGAGGTCGTCGCGCATCGCGATCTTTTCTTTCACCGTCTCATTGAATGCGATGCATGCTTCCGAGCCAATCGGATTCTCCCACTCCACGCGGCGGAGGTTGTGCACCACGTTGCCGCTGGCGAAGATCAGATAGCCCTCGACGCGCAGCGGCGCGAGTTGTCTACCGATCTCAATAATTGCCTCCCGGGAGATCGTGCCATCCACAGAGAGCTGAACCACCGGAATGTCCGCAGCCGGAAACATGTGGCACAGGATGGTCCAGGTTCCGTGGTCAACGCCCCAGTCGTTGCTGACGCGGACGCGGTCGCCCAACAGCTCACACACCCGCTTACCCAGTGCGGGGCAGCCCTGCACGGGGTACTGAAAATCATAGATTTCCTTCGGGAAGCCATCGGCAGTTTTTCCCATTCGATAATCTGCACTCCGGCTGAATCCTGCCGGAGACTTGCTCATGAATGATGAAAACGATATGAAGCCGGAGCATCGCACATATAAAGCGATCCGATCACGCGCTGCTCCAGATTAGACGCTTCATGAAAAGCAAGACACAGCAAAACACCGGAGAGCCCGCGGACTCTCCGGTGTCGGTTTGCTGTTCAGAATGTCATATCCCTTCCTGCAATCGGGGCTTTTTGTGCCGCCCGGGCAAACGAAAGCAGGTCAGGAGTTTTGCGATGGAGGTTTCTCTGTTATCCGATGTTCATGGTGACCTCATTGCTGAAGACCGAATCACCATTCCCATCGGTCACGATGCACCGGACCATGCGACCGTCGCGGTTTTCGGTCAGCTTGGTGGAATACACCGCTTTCTTCACAGAGCTGTCGGTCCAGGTGGCACCGGCGTCATCGCTGATTTGCCACTGATAGCTGAGACCCTTGCCCTCGGCTACCACAGTGAATTTCGCAACAGAATTCACCTTGCCCACATAATCCTGCGGCTGGGTCGTGATGGAAACGGCCGTGATCTGCATGACAGCGGACTCACTGAAAACAACGTTGCCGTCGGCATCGGTGACCACGCAGCGAACCATGCGGTCATCGCGGCTGTTGGTAAGCCTGGTGGTGTAAACCGCCTTCTTCACAGAGCTGTCGGTCCAGGTGGCGCCGCCGTCGTCACTGTACTGCCACTGGTAGGTGAGACCCTTACCCTCGGCAACCACGGTGAATTTCGCGACAGAATTCACCTTACCCACATAATTCTGCGGCTGGGCGGTGATGGAAAGGGCCGTGATCTGCATGACAGCGGACTCACTGGAAACAGAGACGCCGTCGGCATTGGTAACGATGCACCGGACCATGCGGCCATCGCGATTCTCGGTAAGCTTGGTAGAATATACCGCTTTCTTCACAGAGCTGTCGGTCCAGGTGGCGCCGTTGTCGTCGCTGTACTGCCACTGGTAGGTCAGGCCATCGCCCTCGGCGGCGACGATGAAGGCGGCAACAGAATTGAGCTTGCCGACATAGTTCTCAGGCTGCGTGGTGATGACAACACTGGAAGTCGGCTGCTCATACTGTGCCTCGGCGCTCATGGGCAGATAATTGTCGCTGCTGACTGTGACCGTATACACAGTATCCGGATCCGCCTCACTGACGGTCACAATTCCGTCTGCTACAGGAGCATTCTCGGCAATGACAACCGGGGTTTCCCCTCTGCCGACCTTGGTCTGCACGGTCGCCGCTGGGTTTTCAATGTCCTCAGGCAGACCGGAAAGCTGCAGCTCCGTGGCACTGTTGAAGGCGGCCGTCATCTCGCCGGGCGCTTTCTTGATCTCGACGGTCATGGGGAAATCGATGACAGCGTCCTGCGTGTAATAGCGAACATTTGTGATGGTTTTCCCGGCAAACTCGGCCATGCTGCCGCCCAGCTCCGTCGCGCGCCAAATGTTGGCAATGTGGCGAAGGGCGATCTTTGTGCCGTCCGAGAAGGTGACGATCACGCCGCTGACCGCCTGACCCTGTGCGATACCGGTGGTACCAGAGAGACTGATCTCCACATCTGCGTGGTGTCCGGCCTCGTTCACCGCACCGGAAGCGTCTGCAACCGTGGAGGCTCTGCCGCTGACCGCGCTGAAGCTGAACGTACCACCCTCGCTGACCGTCAGGGTCTTGTAGCGGGCCGGCATCTCGGAGAGTACATAGTAAGCGTAATCCGCACTCTCGAACAGGGCGTCCTTCCCGGAGTAGGTCGTCGTTGTCTCCTTACCGCGATTTGTCACGGTGATATCCACGCTGGATGCGTCCGTGATCTCGGTGCAGTTCGCCAGCGCACTCATATCCTTCACAAACACGGGGTAAATGACGCCGGAGATGTCGCTGCCGTCGGAATTCACATGGTAGGAGCCGCCGGCCAGCGTGCCGGTGCGCGGTTTGTTCTTCGTTGCGGAGCTCACAGCCTCCACGCCTTCAACGCCCTCTCCGGCATAGAAGTCGGCATAGGGGATATTCATGAGCACATAGCCGGACTGCGGCAAAGCAATCTCTGCGCTGTAGTCCTGGATGCTGCCGCTCTTCAGGAAATAACGGATGTTCGTGATGGTCTTTCCGCCGAGATCCAGATCGCTGAGATTCCAGCCGATCTCGGTGCCGCGCCAGATGTTCACCACATGGTGCAGCGCATAGGACTCATCGCCTGCCGTGACGATTACACCGCTGACGTCGTTCGGCGCTGCCGTGACGCCGTCCAGTGCGATTTCAACGCTGGCATGTCTGCCGGGGATCGTGGCAGTTCCGTTCGCAGTTCCGGCGACGGGCGTGCCGACAGCCTTCCCGAAGGTAACCGTTCCGTCATCCGCAACTGTCAGCTCTTTATAAGAGTCCGGCTCCTCGGAGAGGATGTAATAGGAGTAAGAGGGCTTCTCCTGCAGGGCGTTTGCGCCGTTCAGACTCACCGGGATGATCTGGCCGCGGGCATTCATTTCATACTGAATGCTGTCTGCGTCGGTGACCTCCACGCCGCCCAGGGCCCGGAGCGCCTCAAGATCCGAATTGCTCAGCTTGACAGGATACATTGCGCCGGCAATTCCCTCACTCGACACAGCCGCCTCGCTCTGGTGATAGGAAGCGCCGTTGACGTTGATATTGCGGGCCTTGCCGTTGAGCGTGGCGGAACTGATGGTGTCCACCGCGCTCTCGCTCGCGTAAAACTCGGAGTACGGGATGTTCACCAGAGCAAAGACCGCATCACCGGCATCGGTTTTCTCTACGACGTAATAGCGTCCGTCCTCGCGCTGCTCCAGTGTGTTCGTCTCTTTGGATGCATCGTATTCACCGGGCGTCAGACCCTTCGCAGCGGCGAAGTTATAATAGGCGCTGTCCTCGATGGGCGCAGAGAAGCTGCCGCCGGTGATGTCATAGTAGGTATAGGCGTCCTGATCGTCTCCGGTCTTGGTCGCATCCGAAGTGATGGCGCCGTCAAAGCTGCCGGCGGTGATCTGGATCATCGCGGAGTCGTCGGAGCGGCCTCTCCAGGTGTACTGCGCCTTCACGGCAGCGGTGCTTCCGGTGACCGTTGGCGCGCTGCCGTCCCAGCTCTCATTGAACTGCACACTGCCGCCGCTGCCGCAGGCAACATTGACGCCGACCGCGCCGGAGAGCGTACCGCCGGAGACAACGACCTTGTCCTTCTGGTTTGCGCTGAGCGCGCTGTTGTCCGCGCTGATCGTACCGCCGGAGATCTCTACCTCATTGTAATTCTGCGCAACGACTGCATTGGCACGGGTTCCGGAGGCGCTCACGGTGGTCGTGCCGTACTCCATGATGGAGATCGAGTTTGCCTGGCCGGAAGCGGGGCTCTCGGAATAAATGGCATTGGCGAGGCTTCCGATGACCGTGACCGAGCCCTTCGTCATCGTGAACTGGCTGCCGCCGGCATCTTGATCGGACAGCGTATTGAGCGCGACGCCATAGACATAATCGCCTTCCGCGCGCACGGCGCAGCCGTTGAGCGTGATGAAGTTGGCAGAGCCGATGACCGAAATGGCCTGCGCGCTCTCGCCGGCTGCGCTGACGGAGCCGCCGCGAAGCTGCACGGCATTGCTCGCGTAATTCTCCGGCTGGGAATCGCCCTTGACGAAGATCGCCACGCTCTCCCTGCCGTCGGCGCGGATGGCGCCGCTCTGCAGGCGAAGGGTATTGCCGCTGCCGTTCAGATAAACGCCGGTGCTGCCTTCGCCGGACGCCGCGATAGCGCCGGACTGCGCTTCAGAGCCGTCCTTCACGGTCAGGTTCGCGCCCTTCTCCAGCGCAATGGCCAGTCCGCCGTCCGGACCGCTGAGCGTATAACCGTTCAGATCCAGTGTGACGCGCTCCCCCTCACCGAAAACGGCTGCGGAGCTCAGCGTCACATCACCGGTCAGGGTGATGACGCCGTCTGCCGCTTCGGGCAGACCGGCAGACTCTTCTGCAAAGGCAGTGATGGAGCAAAGACTCAGCACCATCGCCAGCACAAGCAGAATGGATGTCGCTTTTTTCATGTGCATGTTCCTTTCTGAATCAGATTTTGTATTTTTGGTTAGACTTTGCTAACAAAAAATCGGAATTGCGGCGAAGCGCATGTCATCCGTGAGGCTGCAGCATACGCTTCGCCGAAGGAAAAATGGTTGTTTTACCTGGAAAGGCCTGTCTGGAATCGCATCAGGATCGCGGCCACCTGCGCGCGGGTGCTCTCGCCCCGTGGCTGCAGGACATTGCCGGGCATACCCTGGATGAGTCCCTCGGCGACCGCCCAACGGGCCGCCGTGTCCGCCCAGCTGCTGATCGTATCCGCATCGACGAATTTTGAGAGATCGGCCGTCTTCGTCACGTCGATGCCCTTGAATGCAGCGTATCGCATCAGCATCGTCATCGCCTGTTCGCGGGTGACAGGCACATTCGGCGCGAACATCGTCTCGCTCACACCCTTGACAATGCCGTTTTCGGCGGCCCACGCCACGGCGTTCCGGTACCAGTCCTGGGTCAGATCGGTAAATCCGGGCTGCGTTTTCGGAGCGGGCGCGCCCTCCATGCGGTGCAGCACCGTCACGAGCATGGCGCGTGTCATCGCGCTGTCCGGCTCGAAGGCGTGGTCGCCCGTACCGTTGAAGAGCCCGTGCTCGATGGCGTAGTCCACTGCCTCGTGATACCAGAGACTTTGATCCACGTCCCCAAACCGTTTGGACGGGCAGGCGCTGCCGCCGTCGCAGGGCTGGGGTGCAGTGGGCTTCGGATCCGCTTCCTGCCGGCCGGAGGGCTGGTCCGGTGTTGACGGCTCCTCTTTCTGCGGCTGATCGGTCTGTTCGGGTGCCGGCGGATCCTCTTTCTGCGGTCCATCTGGCCGTTCCTCTTCCTGCGGGTCATCCGCTTCCGGATCTTCGGGATCGTCCGGCGTTGTCTGCGCGCTCGTGAATCCGACAACATCGTCCGCAAGCATCCACGGATTCAGATCCGATCCGTCGCCGTTGTAGTACAGACTGTGATACTTCGAGCTGCCGTTTGCATCCGCGCCAAGGGTCTGCCGCACCTGCGCGAGGGTCTCCGGGAGGGCGCCGCGGTTGGCGTTCAGCTGCGCGGCGAACGCTTCCGAAGCCATGGCCGCGGCAGTTTGGGCCTGGGCGTTGGCTTCCGCAGATTCGTTGACGAATTTTCCCGCATAGCGTTTCTCCCCGACCGGCTCGCCCGCGATCTTCTGCTCCGCATCGGCGTTATAATAGCACTGACGGTGCTCCGAGGAACTGGCCGCCATGCCGACAAATCCGCCGAGATACATGCTGTATTTGCTCACGACCTCCACATTGCCGCGGGCATAGCAGTTGATGCACACGCCGCCGTCGAGGGCAACAAAGCCGCCCGCTTCGGCGCGGTTGGTCTGGTCGGCGTCGCCGTGGACGTCGCCCAGGGTATAGCTGTTGATCATCGTGGCGCGGTTGGTGACCGCCGCCATTCCGGCGGTGTAGCTGTAGTTCTTGCCGGACCACGCCGCGGCGTCCACGTCCGTCCAGCAGTCAGACACACAGCCGTACATCAGGCTGCCCGCAAGGCCGCCCGCAAAGGCGAAATCCTCTGTGGACCGCGACACGATCTCACCCGTGACGCTGCAGTTGTCGATCACGAAACCGCCCTGCGCGTTGCCCACAAGCCCGCCGACGTAGTTGCGCCAGCGTCCCTCGGTGTAAATTTCAATATTCTCCAGACGGATGTTTCTCAGCGTCGCCTGATGGACGTCACCGTCCGGGATCTCATTGGAATCGTAGTCGCCCTGGATGACGCCGAACAGGCCCATCCAGCTGTTGTCGCTGAACTGTTCGCTGCTGCCCGCCTTCAGGCCGCGGATCGCGTGGCCGCCGCCGTCATAGTTGCCGCGGAACGGATAGAGCGCCGCAACGTCCTGTCCGAAGCCGTCGCCGTCCACATCGGCAAAGATGCCCCAGCCGATGGGCGTCCAGTCCTCTCCCGTGAGGGTGATGTCCCGCGTCTGCAGGAACCAGGCTCCCGCCCAGTCGACGTCCTCGTCAATGGATGCGGAGAGCGCGCGCAGATCTTTCTCAGACGTGATGCGATAGGGATCCTCCCGGGTACCACTGCCGGCGAAGTGCACGGCGTCCGCCTGGGAATAGTCGGTCGTATCGCCGTAGGTCGCCTTGAACACAGCGCGGGCAAGGGCGGCGTCATAGCTCTCCCCTTCCGCATTGCCAGAAACGCATCTGGTGTCGGTGATCTCGCCGTCCTTGACCGTCACGGCAACGATGGTGCTCCGATCCGCAGAGCGGCCATACCAGACGCCGTCGAGAAGGCCCTTCTCCTGCGTGTCGCCGGTGTTCTTTTCCACCTCCGGCTGCACGTAGGTGATCGCGGTGTGCATATCGGAGAGCACTGCATGGTCGTCCGCGACCGTCCACGAGCGCAGGCAATCCGCAGCCAGACCGTAGAGCCCCTGCAGGTCGATCGGGAAGGCGTCAAAGCCGGCGTTCAGCCCGTCTGCAACATTCCTTGCTCCGTCGGCGCCCGGCGTATAGCCGCGGTTGTTGTCGATCAGACTTCCGGGAAACCGGAATCCCCATTCGTCACTGACGCCGCCCGCGACGATCTCCCCAAAGGGATCCACCGGCGTGACGGTGCGTCCGTCGATGACCATGCGCGCCGCTTCGTTGTACCAGCAGTTGTAGACCTTGGCGATGCCTGTGACCCAGCCGGCGAGCACGCCGGTGTCGATGGAGTACTCCAGCGCTTCGACGCCGCCCTCGCCGTAGCAGTTGACGATGGCGCCGCCGTTCACCGCCGCAAGATTGCCGACGCAGGCCATGCCCTCGATGTCATACTGCGTGTCGCGGTAGCCGCTGCCGGTGATGTCGCCGAGGGCATAGCAGTTCGCGATCACGCCGCGGTTGAGGAGCCCTGCCACGCCGCCGACCTCTGCCAGCTCGCCGGAGAGCTCTCTGCCCGTGACGGTCACATCCGTCATGGTATTGATGATCGCGCCCTTGAACACATGGCCGCTCACGCCGCCGAGGAAGGACGTTCCTTTTTCCGTTGTATGGTCGATGACGCCGCGCACGGTACACCCGTCGATCACGACGCCGCGATAATCACCCTCGGTCTCAGTGCCGCTCATGCGTCCGGCGATGCCGCCCACATAGGCACTGCCGGGGCTTTCGGTATGGATTGAGACGCCGTCCAGCGTCAGATCCCGGATCACGGCGTTTTCGTTCAGCCAGCCGAACAGGCCGATATACGCGCTCTCGCCGCTGAGGGTACGCGGCGCGTCGGCCGCGCCAAACGTCATGCCGGAGATCGTTCTGCCTGCCCCGTCGAACGTACCGTTGAAGCGCGCGTAGGAGCCGCCGATGGGCGTCCAGTCCGCGCCGGAGAGATCAATGTCGGCGCCGAGGCGGATGGAAACGCCCGTATAGTCCACCTTCGGCGTGACCGAGGCGGCAAAGGCCTTGAGCTGTTCTTTCGTCTCAATGACATAGGGATCTGCCGCCGTGCCGGAGCCGGAGGCAAAGATGGTGCCGTCCACCGCCTCAGGCATCCAGACCGCTCCCACGGGGAGGATCCTTCCGGCCGCAAGACTCCACTCGCGCAGCGCGAGCGCATCTTCTGCAAGGGCGTCTGTCACTCCGCTGAGATTGGCATTGAGCGCATCGGCAAAGGAGGTTTGCGTCATGTCGGACTTCACCATCGCCGCTGCCGCGTCTTCGGACATTTGCGCAAGATCCTCCGCCCAGGGGACGCTCTGCGCTGCCGATCCGTTCAAGGTGATCGCGGCGTCGGATGCGTAATACAGATTGTTTCCGGAAGCGCTGGCCGCCGCCAGACCGGCGAGGGCGCCTGTGTACGGCTGCTCCGCGCCGTCCTTCGCCGAAAGGGCGATTTCCGCCTGCGTATATACATTATAGGCTGCGCTGGACAGCATGCCGGAAATGCCGCCGGCGTAGGCGTCAGAAGCGGAACCGGTCGTATTTTCAGCCGACACCGCTCCGAATACAGCGCTGTTGGCAACAACGGTCGCATTGCCCGTCATGCCCGCAAGACCGCCTCCGTAAGCGGCATTGTAGGTGCCGGAAGATTTGGCGGTGACCTGCGCATCCGAGACGCAGTTGATGATCGCCGCACGCGTAAAGACGCGGCCCAGGATCCCGCCGGAAAACGCCTGTCCGTCCGACGCGGAAACCGTTACGCTGCCGGAAACGGTGCAGCCGTCCACGATCGTCGCGCGCGGTGAAGCGCTCAGCGTATCGCCGGCGATGCCGCCCGCGCGGATGCTTGCCGCCGCGCCGGTCTGCGCCGCTTCGATCCGAACCTCTTCAAGGGTCACATTGCGGACGCGCGCAGTTCCCCCAAGGGCAGAAAACAGGCCAAGGTTCGCCTCCGTGTCATAGGTCCCCGTGATCGCAAGCCCGGAGATCGTATGGCCCTGTCCGTCAAAGGTGCCGGAGAACAGCCTGTCTTTGTTCTGCGAGGCCTTGCCCTCTTCACCGATGGGGTCGAACGCCGCACCGCCGAGATCAATGTCCGCGCCCAGTGCAACCACCGCGCTGATCCACGCAGGATCACCCGCATCCACATGATCCGAAAAGACACGAAGCTGCGCCGCCGACGTGATCACATAGGGATCTGCCGCAGTGCCGCTGCCGCCGATCACATCCGCCGCTTTGCCAAGGGCATCGTTCACGGCCGCCTTGATGCCGTTGCTGCTGTAGGTCGCGCCGCTGACGCCGTCGATCTCGGCGCTGTTGGCGGCGACAATTGCATCCAGCAGCGCGACGGCTTCGCTCCAAAAGCGCGGCGTCTCGTTCTGGGAGACCGCTTCGACAGCCGCGATCTTCCCGTCTGTTACTGTGACGGACAGGACGATCTCCCCGTTTCTGCCCATGCCGGTGCCCTGATAGACGCCGTCGGCATAGCTGTCCGCCGCAAAGCTCCCCATCGGCAGCAGCGCAGCGACAAACAGCACTGCCAGCAGCAGAGCCAGGCAGCGCTTCCCTCGAATCTTCTTCATTCCTATTTTCCTTTCAGCAGGTCGTTTCTGCAAAAACCTATACGGCGATATGGCGTTAGTATTCGCTAACCACCGTCTAAAAAAATAGCACATGCTTTCGCACGGAGTTTGCATACTCTAACTGCAATATACCGGATTTCCCGTTCCGCGTCCGCTCCATTCGGACAGTTTTCATTTCACCGGCACACCCTGCATACGCGGCTATACTGCCTCATAGCAGGCACTTCGTGCGCCATGTTGAATGAAACAGAAGCAGAGACCCGATCCAATAAACGATATCATTTTCGTAACTGCCTCATCACCGAAAGCAGCGAAAAGCACGGAAGAGCCGCCAGGATGGCAGTCCGTCTTCCGTGCATTTTTTATTCAGTTTTCAATCCGTTCTTATTGTTTTCCCGCCTGGTTCCAGGCGTTTGCCTGCTCTCTGAGCCAGTCGCACCAGGCGTCCATGCCCTCGCCGGTTTTGGCGGAGATGGGGAAGATCTTCAGATTCGGATTGCGCATGTGGGCAAACTCCCGCACCTTGTCGAGATCGAAATTGAAATAGGGCAGCACGTCGATTTTGTTGATGATCAGCGCGTCGCAGACCTGAAAGATCAGCGGGTATTTCAGGGGCTTGTCGTGCCCCTCGGGGACGGAGAGGATCATTGCGTTTTTCACGGCGCCGGTGTCGAACTCCGCCGGGCAGACCAGGTTGCCCACGTTCTCCAGCACGACGAGATCGAGATCCTCCGTGCCCAGCTCCCGCAGGCCCTGCCGGGTCATATCCGCGTCCAGATGGCACATGCCGCCGGTGTGGAGCTGAATGACCTTCGCGCCGGTTTTGGAGATGGTATGCGCGTCCACATCGGAGTCGATGTCCGCCTCCATGATGCCGATGCGCAGATCGTCATGCAGCCGCTCGATGGTGCGGGTGAGGGTGGTGGTCTTGCCGGAGCCGGGTGAGCTCATCAGGTTCAGGAGAAAGGTCTTCTCCCCTTTCAGCGTCTCGCGCAGGCGCTCGGCGTCCCGGTCGTTATTTTCAAATACACTTTCCTTGATGGTGATGACTTTGAATGGATCCATGGATTTGCCTCCTTGAGAAGATGCCGAAACAACCGCCCGCAAAGGGGAAACGGGCGGCTGTTCGGAAGGGAAATCAGAGTACGTCGATCTGCAGGATCTTGACGTCTCTGCCGGACAGGATCTGGAATTGCTCCACGGCGCCGCATTTGGGACAGACGCCGTTGTTCTGTTCGATGTTGAAATCGCACTCGCACTCCCGGCACTGGCCGATCCCGGGCTCGATTTCGATATCGAGCTCCGCGTTTTTGCAGAACTCCGAGGTTTCAATCACAGGCGCCCAGAAGCTGCGGAAGTAGTTCGGCATGACCATGGCAATCTCGCCGATCTCCATGGTGACGCGGCGCACCTCTTTCACATCGTTTTTCCGGGCGTAGTCGTCAATGAGATCGACCACGTTCATGACGACGGGCATTTCATGCATGATGGTTCCTCCGTCAGTCGAAGTAGTGGGTATGCTGCTCGTCAGCGGCCTGGGTGCCATCAGAGGCCGGACTCTCAAAATCATCCTGGAGACCCTTGAGCTTGCGGACGACGACATTTTTCACGACGCCGAGCTGCCATGCATTGGGAGACTTCGGCGGCTTGATGTCGCGGCTCTTCTTCAGGCGGATGGCGTCAAACTCGCACTTGGTGTAGCAGATGCCGCAGCCGATGCACTTCTCGGGGTCGACCACGGACACGCCGCAGCCGAGGCAGCGGTTGGCCTCCTTGGCGATTTGCTCTTCGGTGAGCGTGCCGCGCAGGTCGCGGAGGGTATCGGTGGCAGCCTTGGCGTTCACCGGCTTCGGACGCTGGCGCTTCATGGCCTCGTAGCTGGAGAAGTCCGCCTTGTCCTTGTCGTAGGAGTGATACTCGCGCTCGCGCTCCATGGTCATGCTGTAGCCCCGCAGGAAGCGGTGGATGGAAATGGCGCCGGGCTTGCCGGTGGCGATGGCGTCGATGGTGAATCCGGGGCCCTGGACGGCGTCGCCGCCGCCGAAAATGTCGGGCTCGGTGCTCTGGAAGGTCCTGGGGTCGACCTGCATGGTATTGCGGGCGGTCAGCGCGGCGTTGGTGCCGGTGAGGAGCGTGCCCCAGTCCATGTGCTGACCGATGGAGATGATGACGTTGCTGCAGGGGATCACCATGGTCTCGCTGTCGTCAAACTTCGGGGCGAAGCGGCCGTTCTCATCTCTGGTAGAGAGGCAGCGTCTGAACTCCACGCCGGTGACCCTGCCGTTCTCGCCGAGGATGCGGGTGGGGCCCCAGCAGTTTTCGATCTGGACACCCTCTTCCACGGCCTCGTCCTTCTCGTCGGGGACGGTGGGCATCTCGGCGTCGGACTCCAGGCAGACCATTTTGACCGCGCCTTCGCCGATGCGCAGGGCAGCGCGGGCGGCGTCGATGGCAGCGTTGCCGCCGCCGATGACGATGGTGTCGCCGGTGAGCTTCTCATCACTGCCGTGGTTCACCTTGCGCAGCAGGTCGAGACTGTACTGCACGCCGCTGAGCTCCTCGCCCTCGATGTTCAGGTGATTGGAGGCCTGGGCGCCGATGGCGATGTAGAAGGCCTTGAAGCCCTGAGCGCGCAGCTGCGGGATGGTGACGTCCTTGCCGATCTCGGTGTCCATGACGAACTTGACGCCCATGTCGCGCAGGACGGAGATCTCACTGTCCACCACATCCTTTTCGAGGCGGAAGGGCGGGATGCCGTGCTTGAGCATGCCGCCGGGGGCAGCCTGCTTGTCATAGACCGTGACGGGATAGCCCTGCTCGGCGAGATAGTAGGCGCAGGTGAGACCCGCGGGGCCGGCGCCGATGACGGCCACGGGCTCGGTGTAGTGCTCATAGATCGTGGGCACATAGCGCAGGGACTGGTCCAGCTCCTTGTCGGCGATGAACTTCTTGATGTCGTCGATGGCCACGGCGTCGTCCACGCGGTTGCGGGAGCACTCATTCTCACAGGTGTGGGGGCAGATGCGACCGCAGACGGCGGGGAACGGATTTTCTCTCTTGATAATCTTCAGCGCGTCGAGGTACTTGCCCTCGCCGGCTTTCTTAATGTAACCCTGAATGGCAATGTGCGCCGGGCACTGGGTCTTGCAGGGGCTGGTGCCCTGCTCGCCGGTCATGATGCGCTTGTGGCGGTTTTTATCAAAGTTGTCCTGGGTCCAGCCGGTGTTGCGGGCGACGGCCCACTTCGGCGTCTGGCCCTCGATGGAGCAGAAGGAGTTGCCCATGCGGATGGCGTTCATGGGGCACATTTCGACGCAGGCGCCGCAGGCCACGCACTTGGTGGGGTCGATGTTGGAGGTGTAATTCGACTTCACACTATCCGAAGCCTGGAACCAGCGGGCGTGGCGCAGGATGCCGCAGTTGTCGCCGTCGCAGGCGCAGATGATGGAGGTCTTGCCGCGGCCCTCGTTGTTGAAGATGGAGTGCACGCAGCCCTCGCGCTCGTAGCGCAGGAGGATCTCCTCGGCCTCCTTGCGGCTGATCTGGCGGCCGCGTCCGGTGTGGACATAGTAGCGGGCCTGGTCGCCGATCTGGATCTCGGCGTCCTTCCACGGCTTGATGCACTTGTCACCCGCGAGATACGCGGAATAGCGACATTCGCAGTCGCAGGTGGAATAGAAATCATCCTGATCCAGATAGGTCTGGATCTGCTCATAGCTGGCGATGGTGCTCTGGGATTCCACCGCCTGCTGGATGGGGATGGCGCGCATGATGCCCTTGCCCATGGGCATGGCGACGGCCTGGAAGGAGGCGGATCTGGGATCCTGGTTGTAGAACGCATCCGCCACGGCAATGTTTTTCTTCATCATGGATGCGGAGTGCTCCAGAATGCCGGGCATCCAGAGGCTGAGCTTATACTTGTCCACGCCGTCGAAGTCCTTGACGTACATGACGCCGGCGATGGCAGAGGCCTCCAGCTCCCGGTGGATCTCCTCCACATCGTCCCAGCCGCCCTTTTTGGCGACCTCCTCGGGCGTCATCCATTTTTTAATGGAAGTGACGGCGCAGATCTCCGCCTGACGGCTGTTGAGGAGCGCGCGCAGAAGCTTCACGTTGCCCTCGTCCAGCGTGTGGGCGAACTTTCCGTCCGGGTTCTTGCCGTCGACGGCGTTTGCCAGACGCAGATACTGCAGCATTTCCTGACTCATATTCTGCTGATCCATTTGATGTACCTCCCGTTTTCTCGTTCCTTCTGTGACCACTTCACAGCTTGCTTGACAACATCATAACAAAGAAAACGCGGTTGTCAATGCGCGCTGGACAGAATCTCCCTTTCTGCCAAAAATGCCGTTTGTCCTTTGCTGTCAATCCTCGCTCGCGCGTTCAGTTTCGTGTACACTTTCCGGAAGAATGTCCAGACATAATGAACAATCGTGCGATAAGTGTTAAATACTTGCTCCGAAAAACCGGTCGGAATCGGCGGCTGAACCGCACATGGACAATAATCGGAAAGTGTCCGCGGTTTCTCATCAGAAACAGGAAAACCGTCATAAAAAACCGAACAGCTTTTTTGTGAGTTTCTTAGAACTTCTGCTGCACGAATTGCATTTTTCTGCGCAAAACCGTATGTTTGAGAGGAAGATGACTCTGAATTTGAAAGGAGTGCGCATGAATGGAAGAACGGAAGCTCATCTGCAAGCTCGGCGCCATGATCACCGACCGTGTGGAGATCATGACGGGTGTGGAAAGGATCACAAAGGACTCCCCGGAATACATCGGTCTCGACTCCATCGTGACGGATGAGATGGCGGAGATCGCTCTGGCCATGGGGCGCAGGAAGCCCACCACGCCCGAAAAGCTGGGAAAGAAGCTGAAAAAAGATCCCGCCTACATCGAAGAAATGCTGGACAAGATGGCGAAGCTCGGTCTGCTGGAATATGACTGGGAGACGCCGGATCACCACAAGCAGTGGTTCGTGCCGCACTTCGTCATCGGCTGCGGCGAGTGGACGGCCCTGCACGAGGTACTGGAGCGCCCCGGCAGCGACAAGTGTGTCTACATGTTCGACCAAATGACCTTTATGCCGCTGAAAAGCATCGGCAAGTTTGTGCCGCCCGGCGGCTCCGGCGTCGGCATGCACGCCATGCCCGTGGAGGAGGCCATCCCCGCCCACAATGAGTCCGTACCGGTGGAGCACCTGTCCCACTGGCTGGACAAGGCCGACGGCAAATTCGCCATCCTCCCCTGCATCTGCCGCGCCACTGCCCGCACCCAGGGCGTCGGCTGCGGCGACATTGAAGAAGAATGCTGCATCACCCTGGGCGATATGGCGATCTACGCCGAAGAGACTGGCCTCGGACACATGGCCACACGCGAGGAAATCGAGGCGCTCCTGAAGCGCTGCGAGGAAAACGGCTACGTCCACCAGATCAACCGGGTGGACGGTGCGGACAAGGTCAACTGCATCTGCAACTGCAATCTCGGCTCCTGCCGCGCTATTCGCACGAGCCAGTATTTCAACACCCCGAACCTCTCCGCCAGCGCCTACCGCGCCCACGTGGATAAAGACAAATGCGTGGCCTGCGGCAAGTGCGCGGACGTATGTCCGGCGGGCGCTGCCAAGCTGGGCCAGAAGCTCTGCACCAAGAATGGCCCGGTGGAGTATCCCAAGTACATCCACGCCAACGACCACGCCTGGGGCAAGAAAAACTGGAACGAAAACTACCGCGAGGACAACAGCGTCAGCTGTCACGACAGCGGCACCAGCCCCTGCAAGGCCGCATGTCCCGCCCACATCGCGGTGCAGGGCTATCTGAAGATGGCCGCCGAGGGCAGATACCTCGACGCGCTGAAGCTCATCAAGCAGGACAATCCCCTCCCTGCCGTCTGCGGCGCGATCTGCAACCGCCGCTGCGAGGACGCCTGCACCAGAGGCAAGATCGACCAGCCCCTGGCCATCGACGAGATCAAGAAATTCGTCGCGGCGCTGGAGCTGAACGCGGAGACCCGATACATCCCGAAAAAGAAATACCGCAAGGGCAACACGAACCCATACCCCGAAAAGATCGCGATCATCGGCGCCGGCCCTGCTGGCCTGAGCTGCGCGTTCTATCTGGCGCAGATGGGCTACGAAAACGTCACCGTCTTTGACCGCAACCCCGTGCCCGGCGGCATGCTGACCCTGGGCATCCCCTCCTTCCGGCTGGAAAAGAACGTGGTGGAGGCGGAGATTGACGTGCTGCGGGAAATGGGTGTACAATTCCAGTGCGGCGTGGAGATCGGAAAAGACAAGACCATCCAGGAGCTCCGCGACGAGGGCTACCAGGGCTTTTATCTCGCCATCGGCGCGCAGAAATCTGCGAAGCTCGGCATCCCCGGTGAGGACTCGAAGCAGGTCATCGGCGGCGTGGACTTCCTCAGAGAGGTGAACCTCGGCAGGAAGCCGAAGATCGGCAAAAAAGTCGCCGTGGTCGGCGGCGGCAACGTGGCCATGGACGTGGCACGCACGGCCCTGCGCCTGGGCGCGGAGGTGACCGTGGTCTACCGCCGGAAGGAATCCGACATGCCCGCCGATCCCATGGAGGTGGCGGAGGCCAGGGAAGAGGGCGTCAAGTTCGTCTTTGAGCACAAGCCCCAGGCCTTCACCGGCAAGGCGCTGGAGTGTGACAAGGGCGTTGTTCCCTGCGACACCGTGATCCCCGCCATCGGTCAGGTCATCGACTGGGGCGGTCTGGACACCGGCGCCATGGAGAAAGGCAAAAAGGACGCCGCCCTCTGCGACGCAATCACCTGTCAGACCGCCGAAAGCGATATCTTCGCCGGCGGCGACTGCGTCACCGGGCCGAAGTTAAGTCGGAGGCCAAGCGGGCTTAGGAAGACAATGACTAGACCCCACTCCTTGGGTCAC
>JAZQDI010000136.1:0-7115 GCA_045546715.1 Oscillospiraceae bacterium
CAAGCGGTCTTAGGAAGACAATGACTAGACCCAACTCCTTGGCTCACAGAACGACATGGCTACGATCCGACTTATGCCGCGCGCCTCGCCGAGGCGGGGCTGGACATCGTCTTTCTGCAGTTTGACGGGGTGGACGATCAGATCTATGAGACCCTGCGCGGCGCGTCGCTGCTGAAAGAGAAGACGGAGGCGATCCGCGTCTGCGATGCGTTCCGTCTCGGCGTCACGCTCGTGCCCACCGTCGTGCCCGGCGTGAACGACCGCGCGCTCGGCGAACTCGTTCGCTTTGCGTGCGAACACGTCCCCGCCGTGCGCGGCGTGCATTTTCAGCCCGTGAGCTATTTCGGGCGGCACGACGCCGCACCGGATGCGCGCTATACACTTGACCGGCTCGTGGCGGATCTGAGCGCGCAGGCGGGTATCCCCGCGGACGCCTTTCTCCCCTCGCGGTGCGATCATCCGCTCTGCGGGTTCCACGCGGCGTTCCTGCTGGAGGAAAACGGCAGCCTGCGCCCGCTTGCCCGCTTTCAGCACGCCTCGCGCACGCGGGGAAAGGCGCAGGACAACCGCGCCTATGTCGCCAAGCACTGGCGGCGTGCGCCGGAGGAGCCAAAGCCGGATCTTTCCGGCGAGATGGATTTTGACACTTTCCTCTACCGCCTGCGCCAGCAGAGCCTCACGCTCTCGGCCATGGCGTTTCAGGACGCGATGAATCTGAACATGGAACGCCTGCGCCAGTGTACGCTGCACGTGTGGCGGGACGGCAGGATTGTGCCGTTCTGTGCAAATTATCTGACACCGATGAAAGCAAGAGGTGATTTGGGATGAAAGAAGTGAAAACGGTCGACGCCGTCGGCCATGTGCTCTGCCATGACATGACGCAGATTATCCCCGGCGTGACGAAGGACGCCCGCTTCCGCAAGGGCCACGTTGTCACGGAGGAGGACATTCCTGTGCTCCTGAGCATGGGCAAGGAGTCGCTTTTCGTCTGGGAAAAGCCCGAGGGTATGCTCCATGAGGATGAGGCGGCTGAGCGTCTGCGCGCGCTGTGCCAGAACAGCGGCATGCGCGCCAGCGCCCCCAAGGAGGGCAAGATCGAGCTGACCGCGGAATTCGACGGGCTCTTTCGCGTGGACGTCGAGCGGCTGGAGGCTGTGAACAGTCTCGATGAGATCATGATCGCGACGCGCCACGGCAACACGCCCGTCAGGGAGGGAGACAAGCTCGCGGGCATGCGCGTGATCCCGCTGGTCATTGCGGAAGATCAGCTGCGCGAGGCCGAGACCGTCTGCGGCGACAAGCCTCTGCTGGAGCTGCTGCCGTACAGACTCAAAACCGCTGGCCTTGTCACGACCGGAAACGAGGTCGCCAAGGGTCTCATCGAGGACGCCTTCACGCCCGTCATCATCCGCAAGCTCCAGCGCTTCGGCATCGAGGTGACGCACCACTGCACACCCGGCGACGATATGGACGCCATCACGCAGGCGGTGCTGGACTATCACGCGGCAGGCGTGGACATGGTGCTCTGCACGGGCGGCATGAGCGTCGATCCCGACGACCGCACGCCCGGCGCGATCAAGGCCACCGGCTGCGAGATTGTCACCTACGGCGCCCCGGTGCTCCCGGGCGCGATGTTCCTGCTCGGGTACTTTGACGACGGCATGCCCGTCATGGGTCTGCCGGGCTGCGTCATGTACGCCAAGACCACGATCTTCGACCTGATGCTCCCGCGCATCGCGGCGGGCGTGCGCGTGACGAAGCGGGATCTGAAAAAGCTCGGTCACGGCGGGCTGTGTCTCAGCTGCCCCACCTGCACCTGGCCGAACTGCGGCTTCGGGAAATAATGTCGACAGAAAGGATGGAAAACGATGCTGACATGGAATGTGACCTATCACTGCAAGCCGGGGCAGAGAGACGCTTTCTATCAGGCGCTTTGCGCGCTTGGCGTCCGGGCAAACTCCAGAGCGGAGGACGGCAACTGCCGCTACGACTATTACTTTGCGGCCGAAGCGCCGGACGATTTGCTGCTGGTAGAGACGTGGACCACGCCGGAGCTCCAGCAGGCGCACTGCCAAACGGAGAAATTCGCGCAGCTGCAGGAATGCAAGGCGCAATTCTGCGACGGCGTGGAAATTGAGAAATTCACCTGGTAAAAGGCCTGTTCACCGCCTGCAGACCAAATCCGTTATCTGCACTCGAACCACTAAAAAACCCTGAAATCTCAATGGATACAGGGTTTTTACTATGTCTGAAATTGTTCACCCGCGACCTCCGGGTTTGAATCCGCGGGGTGATCGGGGGGTGAAATTTCTAAGATTCACACAGTCAAATGCAATTAAACGGGAAATGAGTTCTTTAAGACCAAGTTTGATACCGCCGAAAGAGCCTGTAACGAAGTTGCTTCATTCTCCCTTCTGTGGTATGATGCAGACAAATCGGAATTTCATGAACCGAAACATGGAAAGCGCAGGAAAATAGTGATTGTATTATGGAAAAGAGAAGCGCATTGAGAAGATTTACGGACAAGCTATATGGTGGAATCAACCTTACTTGGCTTGGTGTCATCCTGTATGCTGTCGGCGCGGCGGTACTGACCACTGTATTTCTGGTTCTTCCGATCTTTAAGGGCACGTCCTTTGCAAGGATGGGCGAGACTTTGGAGGCATGGGTCTTTTTCGCTGTCATTATCATCGCGAACGCCAAAAGCCCTCTGGACTCGGCGCTGAAGACCTTTGTGTTTTTCCTGATCAGTCAACCGCTGATCTATTTGCTGCAGGTTCCGTTTACCTGGCAGGGCTGGGGGATCTTTCAGTACTACAAGCATTGGTTTATTCTGACGCTGTGCACATTTCCTGCCGCGTATATCGGCTGGTACATCCGGAAAAAGAACTGGCTCTGTCTTCTCATTCTGATGCCAGTGCTGATTCTTTTGGCTTATCTCTGTGAAGGCGGCCTGAAACACGTGATCCATCAGTTTCCGAACCTGCTGATCATGGTCGTGTTCTGCATCCTGCAGATGTATCTCTATCTCTATACTTTTACAGAGAAGGCATCGCAGAAGATGATAGGAGCGCTTGTACCGGCCGCGGTCATTGCGGTCATGCTGCTGCTCCCCAAGAACGTTGACTTTTCTTCGAGTCAGTTTCTTCCCGATAACCCCGTATTGACAGAAAATGCAGAAGTGACTGTCGATGATACCGGGATCGCTGACATTTCGGTAACGGGTACAGGGGAAGACAGTACCGTTCTGATCCAGGCACACGCTTACGGCGACACCTCTTTTACCATAAAAGACGGTGACAAGGAGTACCAGTACAATATCCGTATTTATGAGGATGATTTGGGCACCAGCCAGATCGATATTACATCCAAATAGACTAAGGAAGGCTGTTGACAGACAACTATGGAGAAGAAGGTACTGTACATCAACGCCTGCGCGCGGAGCGAGTCCCGCACCGACCGGATTGCACGGGCACTGCTGGAGCGTCTCGGCGGGCTGCAGGAGGAAGTGAAGCTCGCAGAAATGGATCTGCAGCCCCTCAGCGAGGAGCGGCTCAACCGCCGCACCAGGCTGATCGAGAAAGCGGATTACACAGACGCCATGTTCGATCTGGCGAGGCAGTTCCAGCAGGCGGACGAGACCGTCATCGCCGCGCCGTATTGGGATCTCTCTTTCCCGGCGATCCTGAAGCTGTATCTGGAAAATATCTATGTGACGGGGCTCGTTTCGGAATATACCGAAACAGGCCGGCCGCATGGCCTGTGCCGGGCGGGAAAGCTCTGGTATGTGACCACGGCCGGCGGGCCCTATCTGCCGGAATTCAGCTACCGGTATCTGCAAACCCTTGTCATCGAATACTTCGGCATCCCGGAGACTGAGCTTATCTGCGCTGAAATGCTGGATGTGGAAGGCTTTGACGCAGACAATCTGGTTGCGCAGCAGATCGGGCAGATCCAAAAGCGGAAGCTGTTCTGAAAGCTGTTATTTTGGCAGCTGCAGAGCGTTGAAAACAGGCACACCAACACAGGAGACCATTATGAAAAAACTGAAAAGGCTCTTTGCGGGCGGCATCCGGCTGAAGATCTTCAGAATGCTGCTGATCACGATTGTTCTGATTATCGCGGCTTATACTGCGGTGTTTTTCTACCAGTCGAACAAGGTGGAGCAGCTGGTCAACGAGACCTATGAAACGCAGAAGCAGATTTACGTCGAAAACGGCATGGAGGATCAGTATGAGTCCATCCGGAGCCGCGCGCTCGATACCTTTCACAACGAAATGTTCCACGCCAGAAACATTCTCATTCTGGTGGTCGTATTGATCGTTGCGACGGGGATGGTGTCTGCTTTTTCCATCGCGGGCCGCATCACAGATCCATTGAATACCATCACCCGGCGGGTGGCGTCTCTGGGCGTCCGGAACCGGCAGTTTCGTATGGAGGCCGTCTACCGGACCGGGGATGAGATCGAGGTGCTGGCGGAGTCTTTTGCCAAGCAGTCCGCCAGAATGACGCTGTATATTGACCAGGTCAAGAAAGTCACTGCCGAGAAGGAACGCATCGGTGCGGAGTTGGACATGGCAAGCAGGATTCAGGGCAGCCAGCTTCCGAGACTGTTTCCGCCGTACCCGGATCGAAAGGAGTTCAGCCTCTATGCCAGCATGACCCCGGCCAAGGAGGTGGGCGGCGACTTCTACGATTTCTTCATGATTGACGACGATCACATGGGCTTTGTTATGGCAGACGTCTCCGGCAAGGGTGTGCCCGCCGCGCTGCTCATGATGGTTTCGCGCGTGCTGATCAAATCCACCATGCAAAACGGAAAGGGTCCGGCAGAGACCCTCAAAAGCGTGAACAACCAGCTCTGCGAGGGCAACGACGCGGACTTCTTCGTGACCGTGTGGTTGGCAGTGCTGGAGATCTCCACCGGGAAGGGCGTTGCCGCCAACGCGGGGCATGAGCACCCCGCGCTGCGCAGAGCCGACGGCAGCTATGACCTGATCGTCTATAAGCACTCCATGCCGGTGGGCGTCATGCGAGATCTCCTGTTCCGGGAACACGAATTCCAATTAAACCCCGGCGACAGCTTCTTTGTTTATACGGACGGCGTCGTGGAGGCAACGGACGCAGACAAAGAACTCTACGGCTCCGACCGGATGCTTCAGGCGCTGAACCGAAACCCGGATGCGCAGCCGGAACAGATGCTCGCGAACATCTCACAGGACATCGACCGATTCGTAGACGGTGCGGAGCAGTTTGACGACATTACCATGCTCTGCTTCCGCTATTTTGGGCCGTCCGAAGAACCGTAATGGTTATATACAGGAGAATGAATCCATGAAAAGATACAGGATCAGGAGCGCTCTGAGAGTCATCGGAGATATCTTTATCCCGCTGCTTCCCGGCATCATCTGCGCCGGACTCTGCGGGGGCTTCGCGACGCTCATTGCGCAGGCGGTCCCGAACTATGCGGAAAGCAGCACCTGGGCGTTTATCTACCAGATTCTGAGGCTGATCAACACCGCCATGATGACCTTCCTCACTGCGTGGGCAGGCTATCGCGCGGCGGAACGGTTCGGCGGCACGCCCATCCTGGGCGGCATGCTGGGCATGATCACCTCTCTGGACGGCATCAATGAGATCGCCTCCATTATGGGGCTGTATAACAGCGCCGTTCCGCTGGATTCGGTGCTCTGCAGCGGCAAGGGCGGCGTGCTGGCAGTCATTGCCGGCGCACTTCTGATTGCCTATGTGGAGAAATCGATCCGCACTGTCATGCCGAAATCCATCGACATTGTTTTCACGCCGCTGCTCACCATGATTCTCTGCGTGGTGCCGTACATTGTCTTCATCATGCCGCTTTTCGGCTATGCCTCCAGCGGCATCGTTTGGCTGTTCAGCCGGGCTTGCCTGTCCGAAAATATATTTATCCGGGCAATTTCCGGCTATCTCGCTGCAGCGTTTTTCCTGCCGCTGGTGGCGGCGGGCATGCACCACGGCTTGGTTGCGCTCTACAGCGTCCAGCTTTCGGAGCTGGGCTTCGTCACGCTCTATCCCGCCCTCGCCATGGCCGGCGCCGGGCAGGTGGGCGCGGCGCTCGCCCTTTGGAAAAAGGCCAAAAAGGCTGGAAACCAGAATCTCTGCTCCGTAATTTCCGGCGCCCTGCCGGCAGGCCTTCTGGGCGTGGGAGAGCCGCTGATCTACGGCGTCACTCTGCCCCTGGGTAAGCCCTTCCTCACGGCGGGTCTCGGCGCGGGCTTCGGCGGGGCTTTCATCATGGTCACGCAGGTGGCCTCCACCACCTGGGGGCCCTCCGGCCTTTTGGGCGCCTTCGTGATGACTGCCGGTCCCGGAGGTTCCCTGCGGAGCGTGCTCCTTTACCTGACGGCACTGGTCATCAGTTACGCTGCCGGCTATCTCATCACGAACGCGCTGTATCGCCAGGAGGAGCTGAGCTTCGAGACCCCCCTCACGGCAGAGCAGGCCGCTGCCTGGCGCTCCGCCTCCTTCCAGCGTCTCAGCAGGAAAAAGCCCCGTCACATCAAGGCCGGCGAGCCCCTGCCGGTCACGGGCAGCATCGACGCTGTGAATCTGCCGCTCTATGCGCCGGTGAGCGGCGAAACCGTGCCCATGAAGCAAATCCCGGACATCATGTTTTCCTCCGGTGTCATCGGAAACTGTATCGGCATCCTGCCGGAGAGCGGCACCATTCTTGCGCCATGTGACGGCGTTGTGCTCGAAATTGCCGATACCGTCCATTCGCTGACCTTCCGATCCGGCGACGGCATGGAGATTCTCCTTCTGGTGGGCATCGACACCTTTACGCTGAACGGCGACGGACTCCGACCATTGGTCGTGGAAGGTGAGACCGTTTCCAAAGGCCAGCCGGTGATGGAGGCAGATCTGGAACGAATCCGCCAAGCCGATCTCTCGCCGATGGTGATTACAGTCCTGAGCAGCTGAGGCATACAATAATCCTGAAAAATCGCAGAAGCAGAAGGAAGAGGAGGAAATGTCGAATGTGCGAAAAACAAAACAGGACTGCGCAGTGAAGGAGACAAAAGTGTGTCGTAATCCGGAAACGTTGAACTGGAATTGCAGAAAAACAAAGCGTATTG
>JAZQDI010000137.1:0-29291 GCA_045546715.1 Oscillospiraceae bacterium
TATCATAACCGCTCACGAACAAGCGGATATAATCAAGATCTTTAGATTGCTAATCAAGCTCTCAAAAGAATTATTTAACAGAGATCTTTCGATCTCTCAAAGAACCCTTTTCTTGGTGCTTATTTGCATAAGCTACAAAACTTAATCAGTTTTGTGTTCTTACATTGTTTAATTTACAAGGTACACGCTCGCTGCGCCTCTCGGCGGCAGCTTTGATAGAATACCACGTTCGATTGGATTTGTCAACCCCTAATTTTTATTTTTTTCGGGGCTGACTTCGGAGCTTCAAGCCCCTTCCGTCGAGCGCTTGGCTATATTAGCACTCCAAACGACCGTTGTCAACAGTTTTTTTCAGAATTTTTTCGTGTTATTTTTTGCCTCCTAAATATTGTGGTTCGGGACGGGAATACTACGCAAGATATGTTTAGCGTGGAGTGTGAAGAGTGGAGAGTGGAGATTTCTATCATCCCAAAAAAGAGCCGGAATACAGCTGCGGTATCTCTTTTGAAAATATAAAAGCCGTTTTCTCCGGCTGTGATGATTTTTATATTCGGGAAATCCGGCTGGGGCTCGAAAAAAATATTTTCTGCGCCGTATGCTGGATCGATGGGCTGGTGAATGAAGAGGACGTCTCGCGCGATGTGCTCCGTCCGCTGACGGAGCAGGAACGCCTGCGCGCGGCCGACAGCTCGCGCAGGGCCGTGCGTCTCATTGAGCAGGGCGCGGTCTGGCGCGGCACACAGCACACACGCGAGACCATGGACGAGCTGGTGTCGGATTTGACAGCCGGTCACGCGGCGCTCCTGTTTGAAGCGCTGCAGCTCGCCGTCACCTTCGAGGTGAAGTCTGCGCAGGGCCGCGCCGTCTCGGAGGCTGCCATTGAAAAATCGGTGAAGGGGCCGCGGGACGCCTTTGTTGAGACGCTGCGCGTGAACACCGGTCTCGTGCGCCGGAGCCTTCGCACGCCCAAACTCAAGCAGGAACAGATCATTCTCGGCAGAGAGAGCCAAACGCCCATCTCTATATTATATATAGAGGGGATCGCGCGGCCGGAGCGCATCGCGGCGGTGAAGCAGCGGCTGAAAGATACGGATCTCGACGCGGTGCTCTCTGCGGGCGATCTGGAGCCGTATCTCACCGAAAAGGCCACGCCGCTCCCCCTCGCGGGGCACACCGAGCGCCCGGACAAATTCGCCGCCGGGCTGCTCACCGGGCAGGTGGGGCTGCTCGCGGACGGACTGCCCACGGGCTTTCTCCTGCCGGGAACGCTCCCCTCGCTCATGCGCGCGCCGGAGGACCGGGCGGACAAGCCTCTCGTCGCCACGGGGCTGACGCTGCTGCGCTGGCTCGCGCTGCTCCTTTCGCTCACGCTGCCGGGGCTCTATGTCGCGGCGGCGCTGCACCACCAGGAAATGCTGCCGACGCAGCTGCTTGTGAGCATGGTGAAGGCGGAGCAGAACGTACCCTTCGGCGCGGCGGCGGTGATGCTCTTTTTGCTCATTGCCTTTGAACTGCTGCAGGAAGCAGGGCTGCGTCTGCCCGCGCCGGTAGGCCAGACCGTGAGCATCATCGGCGCGCTGCTGGTGGGCGAGGCCGCCGTAAGCGCAAAGGTGGCGAGCCCCATCGCCATCATCGTCGTGGCGCTCGCCGGCATCGCGGGCTACAACGTGCCCAATCAGGAGCTGGGCGCGCTGCTGCGCTTCCTGCGGCCGGCGCTGGTCGTCTGCGCCGCGCTCGGCGGCATGTTCGGGCTCACGCTCGCCCTCGCCGTGCTCGTCTGGTACGCCTGCACCGCCGAATCACTCGGCGTCGCCTGGCTGTATCCCCTCGTGGACAGCGAAGAGAGCCCCCTCTTCCGGGTCTTTTTTAAAAAGAATCAGCGGGAGTATAAAATGAGAGAGCGGGAGATGGTATGGTGGAACCAAAGACGGCAAAAATAGAGAGTGAAATTTGGAGCGTGGAGAGTGGCGTTTTCGTAATCTCAACTCTCCTCTCTCAACTCCCCGCGTGAAGGAGCTTTTCATGTGCAGATTCTTACCGATTCTTCTATCATTCACCCTCCTCCTCTCCGCCTGCCAGCCCACCCGTCCGATTCGGGAGCTGCGGATTGTTGAGACCGTGGGCTGCGACGCCTCAGAGCGCGGCGCGGCTGTGAGCGTCTTTGCTCCGGAGCCGGAGCTCTCCCTCCGGCAGGAGGCGGCGTCTCTGCGGCTCGCGATGGATCATCTGCGGGACAAGGCGGCGAGCCCCGCGCTCTTTTTCGCGCACACGGAATATCTGCTCATCGGGCAGCAGATGGCGGCGGAGGATCTCGCTCCGGCGCTTGATCTTGTGGCGCGCAGTCAGGACATGCGTCTGCGCACGCCGGTCTGGCTGGTGCAGGGCGGCGAAGCCGCCGACGCGGTAAAGCTGGGCGACGATGACCGCACCGTCACGCAGATGCTCTCGGCACTGACGGAGGACATGGCACAGCAGGGCACCGGCCACGCCTTCACCTGCGCGGAAATTCTCCAAAGCTTCGCCGAAAACGGCGCGGCGCTGGCCGCGGCCTGCACGGCGGGCGATTCGGCGCTCAGGCCATATGGCTGCGGCGTGCTGAAGGGCGGCAAATGCGTCGGCTGGATTACCGCCCCGGCAGACCGCGGAGTCGCGCTGCTGATGAATCTGGGCGGGCACGGCGACGTGCTCCTCGACGGCGCGACGCTGACCATCGAGCGCAGCCGCGCCGTTTTCCGCCCGCTCTGGGATAACGGGAAGCTGACCGCGCTCGACATTGAGCTCCGCCTGCGCGCGGCTCTCACGGAGACGGACGGGAAGCCCGGCATCACACTGGCAGCCGACCGCGCCGCGCTCGAAGCGGCGCTCGCAGAAAAAGCGGCGGGCTGGTGCCGCGACGCGCTCAAAACCTGCCAAACGCTGCAGGCGGACGCGCTGGGACTCGGCAGCCGGCTCTCGGAGCAGAGCCCCGGCAGATGGGAGGAAATCCGGGATGACTGGGATCGCCTGTTTCCCGCCCTGCCGATCCATCTTTCCGTGACGGTATCGCTGGATCGGACACAGGATCTGACGGAGCCGCTCGCGCTGGGAGGCGACACATGAAACCGCTGACGGAAAAACAGTTCTGGGCGCTGGGCTCGCTTGCGGCGCTCTCGCCGCTTCTGCGTCTCGTGCCGGCGGCAAATCTCCGTGCGGCAGGCGCGGCGGGCTGGCTCAGTCCTCTCGCCGCGCTGCCGGTGCTGCTGGTCTATGCCGCGCTGCTGCGGCGCCTGCTGGCACAGCGAAGAGACGGCGAGCCGCTCTCGGATCTGCTGCGGCGGCGGTGCGGCCGCGCCGTGACCGCGCTGTGCGGCATGTGGTTTCTGCTCTATGCCGCGTTTTTGCTGCGCGCGGGCGCGGAGCGGTTTTACGCCGCGCTCGGCGTCTTCACGCGCTGGGAACCCTTTGCCCTCGCGCTGCTGGCGGCGGCGGTCCCGGCGGCATCCGGCGGACAAAAGGCGCTGGGGAGAGCGGCGCAGATCTTTCTCGCGGCTGTGACCGGAATTCTGCTGCTCGTGATCGCCTGCGCCGCGCCGCAGATGCAGTGGGGGCGGCTGCGCGCCGTCTGGATCGGCGATATCCCGCGCGTCCTTTTCGGCGCGCTGCCCGCGGCAAACGTCGGCGCGGCGGCGCTGTTTCTGATCGCCTTCCTCGCGCCGCCGGGTGCAGGTCGGCGCGGCGCGGCACGCTTTGCCCTCCGTCTTGCGGGAACGGCCGCAGCCGTCTCGATGCTGGCCGTCGGCCTCTTCGGCGCGAAGCTCTCAACACATCTGAGTCACCCCTTTTTCGTGCTGCTTCGAAATATACGCCTCTCCCGCGCGATGGAGCGCATGGAAGCGCTGATCTCCGCCGTGTGGGTGCTGCCGGATCTCGTGATGCTCTCCGCGCTCCTGCTCGTCGGGCGGGAGACGCTCTCCCCGCGCGGAAAGCCGCTGCCGGTCTGGCTTCCGGGCGGGATTGTCGGCGCGCTCTCGGCGCTGATCTCCCCCACGGCCTTCGGCCTGCGCCTCTGGTCGGAGACGATTATCCCGATCGCAAACGCCGTCGTTGTGCTCGCCGTGCCGCTCGTGCTGCTGCGCGGCCGAAAATTTGATTAATCACCTGACGATCCATTGCCATCTGTCCGGATTTCAGATATAATATATAGACTAACAAGAAAATCTGACCGGAAACGGAGGGAACACATATGCGCGAACGGATGCCCCTGAACCGGGGCTGGGAGTTCACACGTCAGTTTTCCGAAGCCTTCAAGGCGGGGCTTGCCTGCGAGACAGAGACCGTGAACCTGCCGCACACCTGCTGCGAGACGCCCTATCACTATTTTGACGACGCGATCTATCAGATGGTCTGCGGCTACCGGCGGACGCTGGAGATTCCGGAGAGCTGGGCGGACAAGGACGTCTATCTCTGCATCGGCGCGGCGGGACACCGCGCGGAGGTGTATCTCAACGGCGAAAAGCTCTGCGAGCACGGCTGCGGGTACACCGCTTTCGAGGTGCTGCTGCCGGTAACGGCCGGAGAAAAGGCAAACCTCTCCATCCTGGTGGACAGCCGGGAGACGCTCGACCAGCCGCCCTTCGGCTTCGTGATCGACTATATGACCTACGGCGGTCTCTACCGCGAGGTCTGGCTCGAGGCCAGAGAGAAGACCTGCATCGTGGACGTGTTTGTGCAGCCGAAAATTCCGGCGCGCACGCCGCTGCTGAAGAAGGGTCTGCTGCGCGAGCTTGAGTCGATCCGCTTCCCGGGTCAGATGGAGAGCTTCATCACCTTCCGCGCGCAGAACAACCACAAGCACATGTTCCTGCGGCAGTCGATCTACCGCCACGGTGAGGAGGACGGCAAGCCCATCGTGTCGAAGGATCTCGAGTGCGAGAAGCTCAAAAACAACGAAAACCGCGCCACGCTCCTGCTCGTGCCGGACGCCGAGCTCTGGGACGTGCTGCGCCCCGCGCTCTACACGCTGCGCACGGAGCTGATTCAGGCGGGCAAGAGCGTCTCCGAAGGGCCGACGCTCGACCGCGTGGACGTGACCTTCGGCTTCCGGCTGGCAGAGTTTCACGCCGACGGGTTTTATCTCAACGGGCGAAAGCTCCTGCTGCGCGGCTTAAACCGCCACCAGAGCTGGCCCTACATCGGCTATGCCGCGCCGGCCAGTCTCCAGCGGCAGGACGCGGACATTCTCAAGCATGAGCTGGGGCTCAACGCCGTGCGCACGAGCCACTACCCGCAGAGCCAGCACTTTGTGGACCGGTGCGACGAGCTGGGGCTTCTGGTCTTCACGGAGATTCCCGGCTGGCAGCACATCGGCGAGAGCGAGGCCTGGCAGGAGCAGGCCGTGCGCAACGTGGAGGAAATGGTGCAGCAGTACCGCAACCACCCGAGCATCTTCCTCTGGGGCGTGCGCATCAACGAAAGCCGCGACAACGACGCGCTCTACAAGCGCACGAACGCTGCCGCGCACCGGCTCGATCCCACGAGAGCGACCGGCGGCGTGCGCTGCTACAAAAAGGGCAGCTTCCTCGAGGACGTCTATACCTACAACGACTTTTTCCACGACGGGACGAACCACGGCTGCGAGCCGAAAAAAGCCGTATCGCCCGACATGTCAAAGGCCTACTTCATCAGCGAATATAACGGCCACATGTATCCCACCAAGTCCTTTGACTCCGAGGAGCACCGCCTCGAGCACGCCCTGCGCCACGCGCGGGTGCTCGACGCCGTGGCCGGAGAGAAGGACATCGCCGGCTGCTTCGGCTGGTGCATGTTCGACTACAACACGCACAAGGACTTCGGCTCCGGCGACCGGATCTGCTATCACGGCGTGCTGGACATGTTCCGAAACAAAAAACTCGCCGCCGACGTTTACAGCGTGTATCAGGACGAGACGCCGGTTTTGAACGTCTCCTCCTCGATGGACATCGGCGAGCACCCGGCGGGCAACCGGGGCCGCATCTTCCTGTTTACGAACGCGGACGAGGTTCGCATGTATCAAAACGACAAGTTCATCCGCGCCTACACGAGAAAGGACAGCCCCTTTAAGCACATGCGCCGCCCGCCCATGGAGATCACGGACTACATCGGCGAGCGTGTGGCCGAGGGCGAGCAGTTCACGCCCATGCAGGCAAAGCTCGTGAAGGACATGCTCAACCACTCCGCGCGCTTCGGCTCGGCAAAAATGCCGCCCGCCATCATGGCGAAGGCGGGCGTCGCCATGGCGAAGTACGGCATGAGCTTTGACGATGCGTATCAGCTCTACGGCAAATACATCGGCAACTGGGGCGACGCCGCGACCGTCTACCGCTTCGAGGCGGTGAAGGACGGCAGAGTCGTCGCAACCGTGGAGCGCGGCCCGGCGGAGGGTCTGCGTCTGCGCTGCGACGTGACGAGCGCGACCCTGCGCGAGGGCGAGACCTATGACGCGGCGCTCGTGCGCCTGTGCATGGAGGATCTGCGCGGCAACGTCCTGCCGTTTTACAACGACGCCGTGACCTTCGAGACCGAAGGGCCGATTGCGATCATCGGGCCCAAGACCACCGTCCTGCGCGGCGGCATGGGCGGCACGATGGTAAAGACCACAGGCGAGAGGGGAAACGCAAAGCTCATCATCCGCGCCGAGGGCGCAGAGCCTGTGGAAATTGCATTCACAGTGGAAGCGTAATCATTGAATTTACAATAGAAGGAGAAACAACATGGAACCCAACGAAAGACTGTCCGGACGGTCGAAACTGTCCTACGCGCTGGGCGCAGTCGGCAAGGACATGGTCTACATGCTCTCCGCGAGCTACGTTCTGTACTATTTCCAGGACCTGCTCGGCGTGAGCGCCGTGGCCATGGGCATCATTCTGATGGCGGCTCGTGTGTTCGACGCGTTCAACGACCCGATCATGGGCGTGATCGTCGCCAAGACCAAGACCCGCTGGGGCAAATTCCGTCCCTGGCTGCTGATCGGCACGGTGACCAACGCCGTGGTCCTCTATCTCATGTTTGCCGCGCCCCCGAAGCTCGACGGCGCCGGGCTCACGGCCTACGCCGCGGTGTTTTACATCCTCTGGGGCGTGACCTACACGATGATGGACATCCCCTACTGGAGCATGATCCCCGCCTTTACGCAGGGCGGCAAGGAGCGCGAAAATCTCACCACGCTGGCGCGTACCTGCGCGGGTGTGGGCAGCGCGATCATCACCATCGCGACGATGGCGGTCGTGCCCATGCTGGGCAAGATGTTCGGCGGCGTGGAAGGCAATGCCGGCGAGATCGTGGGCTTTAAGTACTTCTCTCTCATCATTGCGGCGCTGTTTGTGCTCTTCACGGTGTTCATGTGCGTGAGCATCAAGGAAAAGTCCACTGCCGAGATGAAGACCGCGGGCGTCGGCGAGATGTTCCGCGCCCTGCTGCAGAACGATCAGGCCATGGCCGTGACGCTCACGATCGTGCTGATCAACATGAGCATTTACATCACGTCAAACCTCGTCATCTACTTCTTCAAGTATGACTTCGGCGGCACGGGCTGGAACAACGCCTATGTCCTGTTCAACATGTTCGGCGGCGCGATTCAGGTGCTCAGCATGATGCTCTTCTATCCCCTGCTGCGCCGTAAATTCTCCAGCCTGCAGATCTTCTACATCTGCCTCGCCATGGCCATCATCGGCTATGCGGTGCTGCTGCTGCTCGCCTTCACGAACATGTCGAGCGTGTTCATCCTCTTCATCCCCGCGTTCTGCATCTTCGCCGCAAACGGCATGCTCACGGTCATCACCACCGTCTTCCTTGCAAACACGGTCGATTACGGCGAGCTGAAGAACAACCGCCGCGACGAGTCCGTCATCTTCTCCATGCAGACCTTCGTCGTGAAGCTCGCCTCCGGCGTGGCGGCGCTCGTGGCCTCCATCTGCCTGAGTCTCACGCACCTGCAGAGCGGCACGGACGTGTCTGCGGCCGACGCCGCGACGGACTTCTCCGCCGCCGTGTCTCTCAGTCAGAAGACGGGGCTTCGCATGACGATGGCGGTCATCCCGATCATCGGTCTGATCATTGCCTTCTTCTGGTTCAAAAAGCGCTACAGCCTCACCGATACCCGCCTTGTCGAGATCGAAAACGAGCTGAACGCCCGCCGCGCGAAGGAGGCATAAGCCATGCAGAAAAAGCCGATCACCAACAAGCTGCTCTGGATCTTCGCGATCGGACAGTTCGGCTGGAGCCTGCTCTCGGGTGTAATCATGAACTGGATGGTGTTTTACTACACGGGCGTGCCCACGGCGGACAGCCCGAACACCGGCATTTTTGCGGGCTCCATCACGCAGAATCCCATCTTCCTGAGTCTGACGCTCTTCGGCCTCGTCATGGCCGTCGGCCGCGTGTTCGACGCCGTGACCGATCCGCTCATCGCCGGCTGGTCTGACCGCTCAAACTATAAGGGCGGGCGCCGCATCCCATTCATGCGCACGATCGCGATTCCCTTCGCGCTCGTGACCGTCGGCGTGTTCGTCATTCCGCAGACGGCGAGCAGCGGCCTGAACGACGCGCTGCTCTTCATTCTGATCATGACGTTCTATCTCTTCATGACCATTTTCTGCACGCCGTATAACGCCCTGATCGCGGAGCTCGGCGACACGCAGGAGCACCGCATCAACGTCTCGACCTACATTTCCTTCACCTTCATCGTCGGTCAGAGTCTGAGCTTCATGCTGCCGAATCTCGCCGGCATGCTCGAGGGCGTCGCGGGCTCGGCCGAGGGCTCGATCAAGCTGGCTGTCGCCATCATGGCGACGATCGCCTGCATCGCGATGCTCATCCCGTCGCTCTATATCAAGGAGCGGCAGTACATCGACTCCAAGCCCAGCCAGACCGCGCCCTTCAAGTCGCTGATCAAAACCTTCTCCAACGGGCAGTTCCGCCGCTTTGTCTACAGCGACGTGATCTATTTCTTCGCGCTCACGCTCTTCCAGACCGGCCTCGCCTTTTATGAGACGCGCCTGATGGAGATCCCGGAGACCTGGACCTTCCCCCTGACCGCGACGATGACGGCCGTGAGTCTGCTGCTCTACCCCGTGGTGAACCGGCTCGCGCCGAAGCTCGGCAAGAAAAAGCTGATCGTGACCGGCTTTTTCTGCTACAGCGCCGTGTTCCTTATCACGAGCATCTGCGGCAAGGGGCTCGGCTGGGGCTTTTTGATCGCCGTGACCGCCGCCGTTCCGATGGCGATTCTCGGCATCCTGCCGCAGGCCTGCGTGGCCGATGTGGCAGAGCTCGACCGGCTCGAATCGGGCGAGGACCGCAGCGGCATGTTCTTTGCCGCGCGCACCTTCGCCTTCAAGATGGGTCAGGCCATCGCCATGGTCGTCTTCACCTCCATCACCGTGAAGAAGATGGTCGACGGCGTGGAGACCGTGCTCCCCAGCCAGTACCGCCTGACGGCCGTGATTGCGACCGTGACCTGCCTGATCGGCGCCTGCCTCTTCCTGCTTTACAACGAGAAGATGATTCTCTCGAAGATCGAAAAGCTGAAGGGCAAAGAATAACCCACCTAAGCGCCCGTCGTTCGGCGGGCGTTTTGCTGTTTCACACCCTTGCGCTTTATGGAATAACATGGTATACTGGCACCAGTCAAAAGAAAGGAGCTTTCGGCATGATGGCTTTTGCGCGCATGATGATCACGGACGCAGGCTGCGTCTGTTGTTGTCGCGCCCAAAATCGCCATGCTTTCTGCCGCTGAGTCTCCTGTTATCCGTATATTCTGCGCGGGAAGTATGGACCATACTTCCCGCGTTTTTTTATCTGTAAGGAGTTGTTCGCTTTGATTCAAAAAGACCTGCTGCGCGGCGTCGCCGCGCAAATCTCCGAAAACTATGAAAAGGCCGCCGTGCCCATGTACAGCGACCATCTGCGCCTGCCGAACCGCGACAAGGTGATCGGCATCATCAAAAACCTGCAGAAGGTATTCTTCCCCGCCTATTTCGGCGGCACGGCCATCAGTCAGGTGACGGCGGAGACCTATGTGGAATACCTGCTGGGCACGATCTTCTCCGATCTGCGCGAGCAGGTGGAGCTCGCGCTCTCCAACCGGATCTCCGACCCCGCCGAGCTCGAGAGCCGCACCGATCAGGTCTGCACCGACTTTTTTCAGAACCTGCCGCGCATTCAGGAGCTGCTGATGAAGGACGTGCAGGCGAACTATGACGGCGACCCTGCCGCGGGCAGCAAGGAAGAGGTCATCTTCTCCTACCCCGGCCTGTACGCGATTTTCGTCTACCGCGTGGCGCACCAGCTCTACGTCAGCGGCGTGCCGCTCATCCCCCGCATCATGACCGAATATGCCCACGGCGGCACCGGCATCGACATCAACCCCGGCGCGAACATCGGCGAGTATTTCTTCATCGATCACGGCACCGGCATCGTCATCGGCGAGACGACCGACATCGGCGACCATGTGAAGCTCTATCAGGGCGTGACGCTCGGCGCGCTCAGCCCGCGCGGCGGCCACAGCGTGACCGGAAAGCGCCACCCCACCGTGGGCGACGGCGCGACAATCTATTCCGGCGCCTCCATTCTCGGCGGCGAGACCGTCATCGGCGCGGGCAGCGTCATCGGCGGCAACTCGTTTATCACCGACTCTGTGGAGGAAAACACCAAGGCCAGCATCGAAAAACCGAAGATGATTTTCCGGGTGAAAAAGAGCTGACGCGCTCTTGTAAGGGCGGATATCATCCGCCCGCAAATCCCACAGGAGGCATAAAATGCAGACAGAACAAAAATATCAGACCCTGCTGCAGAGTCTGCGCGCTGCAGGCCCCCTCGCCGTGGCCTACTCCGCAGGCGTGGACAGCACGTTTCTGCTCGCTGCGGCGCACGAGGCGCTGGGCGAAAACGTCCTCGCCCTCACTGCCGTGACGGCGGCGATTCCCCGGCGCGAGGTCGCGGAGGCGAAAGAGTTCACAGTCTCGCTCGGCGTCCGCCACGAGCTGGTGGAGGTGGACGCGCTGGCCGTGCCCGCCTTTCGCGAAAACGCGCCCGACCGCTGCTATCACTGCAAAAAGCACATCTTCTCCACGCTCTGGGCGCATGCCCGCGCCGCCGGGATCGAGCGCCTCGCCGAGGGCTCGAATCTGGACGATGACCTTGACTATCGCCCCGGACACCGGGCGATTGAGGAGCTGGGCGTCACGAGCCCGCTGCGGGACGCCGGACTCACCAAGGCGGAAATCCGCGCGCTGTCCGAGCGTCTGGGGCTCAGCACCGCGGCAAAGCCGTCCTTTGCCTGTCTGGCGAGCCGCGTGCCCTACGGCGAGGAAATCACGGCCGAAAAGCTCCGCCGGATCGACGCTGCGGAGGAGGTGCTGCGCGGTCTCGGCTTCGGGCAGTACCGCGTGCGCAGCCACGGCGATCTCGCGCGCATCGAGGTGCCGGAAACGGAGCTCGAGCGGCTCTTTGCCTGCCGCCGGGAGGTGCGCGCCGCGCTCACAGGCCTCGGCTTTGTGTACGTCACGATGGATCTGCAGGGATTTCAGAGCGGCAGCATGAACAAAGCGCTCCGCGCTCAAACGCTCTGACTGCCTCGCAGAGTTCGCGCCTCGGATGGCGCGAAACATTGCAATTGATTTTTCCGGCGACATGCGCGGCGGAAAAATCTCCGCTCGCAAAAAAGGACGTTTTCTTTTCCCAAATAGCATTTGGGCCGAAAACGTCCTTTTTTGTGCAATCCCTTCAAACGGAAAGCCCAGCGAAGCGGGTTTCCGTTTGGGAGCGGAGCGACCTTACGGGTGGGGCATTCCTTCCCGATATGCCGCCATGATGTCCTTGAAAATCTCGCCGTTCGTCGGCGGGGTCCAGGTGATGGCGTTCGCGCCGGCCTCGATCGTGCGCTGGATGCTCTCGTCCGTCGGTCCGCCGGTGGCGATGATGGGCATGTCCGGAAACTGGCGGCGGATATCCGCGACGATCTCGGGCGTGCGGCTCGCGGCGGACACATTGAAAATATCCGTCCCCGCGGCGATGCGCGCGGCGTAGTCCGTGTCCGACCGCACGACCGTGACCACAACAGGGATATCCACTGCCTGACTCACGCGCGTGACGGACTCATTCGCCGTCGGCCCGTTGAGCACCACGCCGAAAGCGCCCTGATTTTCCGCAAAGGTCGCGAGATTCACCACGCGGTCGCCCTGCGTGAGCCCGCCGCCCACGCCCGCGAACACCGGAATGTCCGCCGCAAGCAGCAGCGCCTGCGTGATGACAGGCTGCGGTGTAAAAGGATAGACCGCGATAATGGCGTCGGCGTTCACATTGCGGATAATCGACAGATCGGTGGAAAACACCAGCGACTTGATGCGCCGGCCGAACACCAGAATGCCGCTGGCCTTGTAGATCACCTCCGGCACGCGCAGGGCGAAGGCCCGCAGCTTGCCGTCATATTTCGGAAGCGTACGTTTTTCAATGCTGACTTCTTCTTTCTGGATCATGTCGATCCTCCTTTCCGCAGTTTTCTCAGCAGGCGGATGGTATCCGCCCTTACAATTCTAATCTTCGTTTGCCGCGTAATTCGTCACAATGCGGCGAAACAGCTCTGCGCCCGTGAGCAGCGCGTCCTCGTCAAAGTCGAAATCCTGCGCGTGAAGCGGCGCGCCGCCGCGCCCGCCCCGGATCCCCAGAAAACAGAACACGCCGGGGATCTCGCGCTGATACTCTGAAAAATCCTCCGCCGCCATGGCCGGCTCCACGAGCACGGCGTCGTCCATGGAGTCGAGATAGCCATAAAGCCGCTCCACCATCGGCCGGGGATTGAACACGCAGGGATAATAAACCTTCCGCTCGATCTCGATCCTTGCGCCGGTGGCCACCTCCAGCCCGCGGATCAGCGCGGTGCTCTTGCGCACCAGCGTCTGAAACAGCTCATCGGAGAACGTGCGCAGCGTACCGCTGATGATCACCTCGTCGGCAATGACATTGTGCGCCGTGCCGCCCTGAATCTTCCCGAGCGTGAGCAGCGCGTCCTGATGCGGGTCGACGTCGCGCGTGATGATGGACTGGAACATGGTGATCAGCTCCGCCGCGACGACAATGGCGTCGATGCCCATTTGCGGCGTGGAGGCGTGGGCGCTCTTGCCGCGGATCGTGATCTCAAAATCGCTCGTCTGCGCCATCTGATAATCCCAGCGCACGCCGATCTTCCCCTTCGGCACCGTGGGCCAGAGATGCAGGCCGTAGATGCGGTCCGGGCGCGGGTTTTCGAGCGCGCCGTCATCGATCATGCGCCGCGCGCCGCCCCAGCCCTCCTCGCCGGGCTGAAAGAGCAGCACTACGTTCACCGCGAGCGCATCGCGGTGCGCGGCGATCCACTCCGCGAGCAGGAGCAGCACGGTCATGTGACCGTCGTGGCCGCAGCCGTGCATCCGTCCGGGGTGGCAGGAAACATAGCTGCGTCCCTCCGGCTCCGGGTTCGGCAGCGCGTCCATGTCCGCGCGGAAGGCGACCGTCTCCACGGCGCCCGGCGCGAGAAACACCGCCTTTGCGCCCGTGACAGCGATTTTCTCCAGCCGGTCGGGCGCGCAGGCTTCGAGCGTTTCCATCACGAGCTTCTGCGTTTCAAACAGCTGAAAGCCCAGCTCCGGGATTCGGTGCAGGGCGCGGCGCAGCCGCTCCGCCTCCGGCTGCAGGGCGGCAATGTCGGAACTCAGTTTCATAGGATTCCCTCGTTTATCGAAATTGGTAAAGCTATTATACTTGACAGCTGCTGATGCGTCAACACCTGAATTCTCACATGTGTAACAGTTCCTTTCGATTGCAACCCACCGCCGGGTGTGGTACAATGAGCCGGACAGGAACACCTCCCCATGAAAGGAGCACTCCCCATGGACGACATGATTATCATCGGCATTGCCGGCGGCACCGGCAGCGGCAAGACGACCATCACCCGGCGGATTCTGCGCCAGTTCGGCGGCAACGTGAGCGTGCTGTATCACGACAACTACTATAAGCGCCACGACGACATGACCTATGCCGAGCGCGCCAAGCTCAATTACGACCACCCCAACGCGTTTGACACGCCTCTGCTCGTGAAGCATCTGGAAATGCTGCGCCGCGGCCAGACCGTCAAGTGCCCGATCTACGACTACAAAATCCACAACCGGTCCGACCGCACGCAGACGATTCACCCCGCGCGCGTGATCGTGGTGGAGGGCATTCTCATTTTCGCAGAGCCCGCGCTCTGCGATCTCATGGATATCAAGATTTTCGTGGACACGGACGCCGATGTGCGCATTCTGCGCCGCATCGTGCGCGACACACGCGACCGCGGCCGTGATCTGGAGAGCATCGTGAACCAGTATCTCACCACGGTCAAGCCCATGCACGAGCGGTTCGTGGAGCCGTCGAAGCGCAATGCGGACGTGATCATCCCCGAGGGCGGTCACAATCAGGTGGCGCTGGACATGATTATGGAGCGCATCCGCGCCCATATGGAAGGAAGAATCTAAGTGGCAAAGCTCTATTTCAAATACGGCGCAATGGGCTCGAGCAAGTCAGCGCAGGCGCTCATCACGCAGTTTAACTATGAGGAAGTGGGCATGTCCGTCTGGCTCATCAAGCCGAGCATTGACGACCGGGACGGCGCAGACGTGATCCGCAGCCGCATCGGGCTCGAGCGTCACGCGCAGGTGATCACCCCGGAGGATGACATTTATGCCGCTTTCGAGCGCACCGGCGGCGCGGACGTGATCATCGCGGACGAGGCGCAGTTTTTCACGCCGGAGCAGATCGACCAGCTGCGCGCCATCGTGGATGAGAAGGACGTGCCGGTGCTCTGCTTCGGTCTGCGCACGGACTTTCTCACGCACTTTTTCCCCGGTGCTCGCAGACTCATGGAACTGGCAGACTCCCTCACGGAGATCAAGACCATCTGCGCCTGCGGCAGCAAGGCCACGGTAAATGCCCGACTGGATGAGACCGGCCGCATCGTCACCGAGGGCGGACAGATCCTTCTGGGCGGAAACGACCGCTATATCGCCATGTGCCACCGCTGCTGGAAAAAGGCGATCCGGGAGCAGCAGGCATGAAGCGCCGCCGCGTCTTCCGGGCGCTGACCGTCTTCTGGATTCTCTTCATCTGGCTCCAGAGCGTTCTGGACGCCGCGCTCAGCTCGATGGAATCCGGGTTTCTGCTTGCGCTGGTGCAGCACATTTTTCCCTGGGTCACGGAATACATGCTCCGCAAGGCCGCGCACTTCACGGAATATGCCATTCTCGGCGCGCTGCTCTTCGGCGCGCTGCAGTCTGACGGCAGGCCGCGCCTCGGCGCCTTTCAGGTTTCGCTCGGTCTGCTCACCGCCATGACGGATGAGACCATTCAGCTCTTTTCCGCCGGGCGCAGCGGTCAAATCACGGACGTGTGGATCGACTTTGCGGGCTTTCTCACGGGGTACCTCTTCTTTCAATTTGTTTTTATAAAAAAGACACGCACAGAATAATCTGTGCGTGTCTTTTTTATAGCGGTTCTCTTTTACAATCGCCTCGGCGCAAACCCGCTGCCGTCGAACTCCCAAATCTCCGTAAACCCGGCGTCTCGCGCCGCCTGCTCGGCGGCGTCAAAGGCAAAGGTCACATTCACTGCGCTGTGCGCGTCCGCCGTGACGGTGATGCGCCCGCCCATTTCGCGCAGAGCGCGCAGGAGCGTCCCGTCCGGATAAAAGCTCGTGCGGTAGCCCCGGCTGACGGCGCCGGTATTGATCTCAAAGATCTTTCCGGCCCGCACCAGCCGCTCCATGGCGGCGAGCGCCGCCGCCCGATAGCGGGGACTGTGCGCGTGGTAGAGCGGCTCCGGCTCATCAAACTTCGTGATGAGATCGAAGTGCCCGACGATATCCGCCTCCGGCAGATCGGCAATTCCGGCGACCGCGACGAAATATGCCTCGGCAGCAGCGTCCGCGTCGCCGTCAAAGGCGAGGACGATCATGCGGCGCGACCGCTCGCGCGTATCGTCCAGCGCCCAGAGCCCGGAGGGCGTCTTGAGCGCGTGAACCGAGGCGATCACATAGTCAAACCCCGCGAGCCACTTTCGGTCGGAGGTCATGTCAAATTCCAGACCGCACCACACCGGAAGCGCCGGGGCAAAGTCTCGCTTCAGCCGCGCCAGCTCGGCGCGAAAGGCGTCCATTTGCTCCGGCGCGACCGTCCACGCCTCGCCGTCCATGGGACTGTGCGCCGTGATGCCGAAGCCGCGCAATCCAGATGCCTCCGCCGCGCGCACCATGGTCTCGGGGTTATCCTTTCCATCGTCAAAGGTCGTGTGGTTGTGAAGGGATTGGGTGATGATCATTTCATCTTCTCCTGCTTCACCTTGTGGTCAATGACGTGTCTCGACGCCATTTCCGCGCGGATCTCGTCGAGGGAGATGCCCATGTCCAGCATGAGCACCATCGCGTGGTACATGAGGTCGCCCAGCTCATAGATCGTGTTGGCGCGGTCGTCGTCCTTGGCGGCGATGATGACCTCGGTCGCCTCCTCGCCCACCTTTTTGAGAATCTTGTCGCGCCCTTTTTCGAAGAGATAGGACGTGTAGGACCCCTCCTTCGGCGCGTCCTTCCGGCCTTGGAGCATGTCGAACAGATCCTGATACTGAAAGCCCGGTTGCGCCTCACCGGCAAACACCGGCTGGAAAAAGCAGCTCTCCGCGCCGGTGTGGCAGGCGGGGCCGTCCTTGCGTACCTCGACAACGAGGGCGTCCGCGTCGCAGTCGGCGGTGATGGACACGATGTGCTGCACATTGCCGCTGGTCTCGCCCTTGCGCCAGAGCGCCTGCCGCGAGCGGCTGAAAAAGCAGGTTCTGCCCTCTTGCATCGAAATGCGCAGACTCTCTGCGTTCATATACGCCAGCGTGAGCACCTGCTTTGTCTCGGTATCGACAACGATGGCGGGGATCAGCCCCTTTTCGTCAAATTTCAAATTGTCAATCTTCAGCATCTGTATCTCCTCTTAACTCCGCACTAAGATTCCGTTCTCTTTGAGCAGCTGCTTCAGCTGGCCGATCTCCACCTCGCCGAAGTGGAAAATCGAGGCGGCAAGTCCGGCGTCCACCTTGGGCAGCGCCTGAAACAGCTTCACGAAGTCCTCAGCGCAGCCCGCGCCGCCCGAGGCGATGACGGGTACATTCACCGCGCTGCACACGGCGTCCAGCATCTCGAGATCAAAGCCGCCCTTCACGCCGTCGGTGTCGATGGAGTTTAAGACAATCTCCCCCGCCCCGTCGGCGACGCCCTTTTTGATCCACGCGATCGCGTCCATTCCGGTGTCCTCGCGCCCGCCCCTGGCAAAGACGCGAAACTGCCCGTCCACGCGTTTGGCGTCCACGGAGAGGACGACGCACTGATCGCCGTAGCGCTTGGCCGCCGCGCCGATGAGCGCGGGATTCCGGATCGCGCCGGAGTTGACGCTCACCTTGTCCGCGCCGCACTTGAGCACGCGGTCAAAATCGTCGAGCCCGTTGATGCCGCCGCCCACCGTGAGCGGGATGAAAATGGTCTCGGCCACGCGCGTGAGAATGTCCGTGAACAGCCGCCGGCCCTCGTGGGAGGCGGTGATGTCATAAAACACGAGCTCGTCCGCGCCGGACTCGGAATAATACGACGCGAGCTTCACCGGGTCGGACACGTCGTTCAGCCCGAGGAAGTTCACACCCTTGACCACCCTGCCGTCCTTCACATCGAGGCAGGGGATGATGCGTTTTGTAATCATAATGCAGCCTCCAGTGCCTGGCTCAAGTCCACCGCGCCGGTATAATACGCCTTTCCCAGAATCGCGCCATAGAGTCCCGCTTCCTTCAGCGCAATAATGTCCTCGAGCGAGGAGACGCCGCCGGAAGCAATGATATTGAGCGCAAAGCGGGCATTGAGATTTTCATACAGGGCGCGGTTTGTGCCGCGCATGGCGCCGTCGCGGGAAATGTCCGTGACAATCACGGTCTCGACGCCGATCGCCTGCAGCACGGCGCAGAACTCCTCGCAGGTGGTCTCGCTCGTCTCGGTCCAGCCGTGCGTGGCGACAAGGCCGCCCCGGCAGTCCACACCGACGGCGACGGCCGCGCCGTACCGCGAGACCATGCGCTCGAGAAACGGCCGGTCCTGCAGCGCCGCCGTGCCGAGAATGACGCGCGCGACGCCGGCGTCGAGATAGCGCGCCACCGTATCGTCCGTCCGGATGCCGCCGCCGATCTCCACCTTGAGATCACCGCGGCGCGCCACGGCAGAGACTGTTTCAAAGTTCGGCGTCCCGCCGGTTTTCGCGCCCTCAAGGTCCACCATGTGAACCCAGGCCGCTCCGGCCTCGGCAAACTTCGCCGCCATGTCTCCGCCATGTTCGGCGTAAACCGTCATCTGCCGGTAGTCGCCCTGATAGAGGCGCACGGCCTTTCCCTCATATAAATCAATGGCAGGCAGGAGAATCATACCGTCTCCTCCGATTCACAAAAGGCTTTGAGAATTTTCAGTCCCACGGCGCCGCTCTTCTCCGGGTGGAACTGGCAGCCCATGACATTTCCCCGCGCCACGGCGGCGGTGACGTCCGTGCCGTATTCCGCGGTGGCAATGGTGCTCTCGGCGCAGTTTTTGGCATAAAAGCTGTGGACGAAATAGACGCAGTCGCCGTCCTGAATGTTGCGCAGCAGCGGGTGATCCGCCGTCTTTTTCAGCGCGTTCCATCCGATGTGCGGCACCTTGAGCGAGGCGGGGATGTCCGGCGTGAGATCCTCGACGCTGCCGGGAATGAGCCCGAGTCCTTCGTGCTCGCCGTATTCCATGCTCTTGTCAAACAGCAGCTGCATGCCGAGACAGATGCCGAGCAGGGGCTTTCCGCCCTTTGCCTCGTCAATGACGACCTGATCGAGTCCGGCAGAGCGCAGCTTTCCGATCGCATCGGCAAAGGCGCCGACGCCGGGAAGGATGATTTTGTCCGCGGCGCGGAGCTCTGCCGCGTCCCCGGTGACGACGGCGTCCGCCCCGACGCGGCTGAGGGAGCTTTTCAGGGAAAAGAGATTTCCCACTCCGTAATCAACAATGGCTATCACACTAACACTCCCTTGGTGCTGGGCACGGCGTCCGCCGCGCCGGGATCGATGGAAACCGCCTCGCGCAGCGCGCGGGCAGCGGCCTTGAAGGCGGCCTCAATGATGTGGTGCGAGTTGGTGCCGTCGAGCTGGCGCAGGTGGAGCGTCGCCCCTGCCTCGCGGCAGAAGGCCATGAAAAACTCCTCCACCAGCTCGGTGTCAAACGTGCCGACCTTCTCCGTCGGAATCTTGAGCCCATAGCGCAGGCAGCACCGGCCGGAGAGATCGACCGCGCAGAGCACGAGCGCCTCATCCATCGGCAGGAGCATGTTTCCGTAGCGGCGAATGCCGCGCTTTTCGCCCAGCGCCTGCCGCATGGCCTGACCGAGGGCGATGCCGATGTCCTCCACGCTGTGGTGATTGTCCACATTTGTGTCGCCCGCGCACTGCACCGAGAGGTCAAACCTTCCGTGCGCGGCAAAGAGGCAGAGCATGTGGTCGAGAAAGCCCACGCCGGTGTGAATCTCATTCACGCCCATGCCGTCGAGATTGAGCGAAAGGGAGATCTTCGTCTCCGCGGTGGTTCGGTTGATGCTGGCTTTTCTCATCCTGATTTCCTCATTTCTCATTTGAAAGGTTCATGTCATCCACTGCCGCCAAAAACGCGTCCATCTGCTCCATCGTGCCGATGGTGACGCGGCACCAGTCGCGGATGCGGGCCTTCTGCCAGTGCCGGATGAGCACGCCGCGCTCCTTCAGCCCGCGATAGAGCGCCTCCCCCGAGCAATGCGGCGCGCGGATGAAGAGGAAATTCGCAGCGGAGGGGAGCACCGTGAAGCCCCGCGCCTTGAGCGCGAGGGCGGTATAGGCCCGGTTTGCCTGAATAACGGCGGCGTTCGCCGCGTAATAGGCGTCGTCTCGGATGGCGGCGGCGCCGCAGGCGGCGCACATGCGGTTGATGTTATAGGGGTTCGTGGAATATTTCAGCGTGTTCAGATCCCGGATCAGCTCCGCCGATCCGATCCCGAAGCCGAGTCTGCCGCCCGCGAGCGAGCGGGACTTGGAAAACGTCTGCGTGACGAGCAGATTGTCATACTTCTTCGTGAGCGGTACGCAGCTCTCCCCGCCGAAATCAATATACGCCTCGTCAATGACGACGACGTGCTCCGGATTGGAGGCGACGATCTCCTCAATCTCCGCGAGCGTGAGCAGGATGCCCGTCGGCGCATTGGGGTTTGCGATCACGACGTTTCCGCTCACGGCGCAGAAGTCCTTCGCCCGGATGGAGAAATCCGCCTGCAGCGGCACCTCGCGGCAGGGCACATGGTTTACCGCTGCAAACACGGGGTAAAACCCATAGGTGATGTCTGGGAAGATGAAGGGATGATCCTTGTCGCCCCAGGCCATGAAGGCGAAGTTCAAAACCTCGTCCGAGCCGTTGACCATGAGGACGTTTTCCGGCTCCACGCCGTAATAGTCCGCGACGGCCTTTGTGACCTCGGTGCTCTCCGGGTCGGAATAGAGCTGCAGGCGCTGTGCCTCTGCGGCCGCGGCCTGCACCACCGCAGGCGACGGCGGAAACGGGCTCTCATTGGTGTTGAGCTTCACATATTTCTGATCTCTCGGCTGCTCCCCGGGGGTGTAGGCCTCAAGGGCGGCATATTTGCTGCTGAAAAACTTGCTCACATTATCAAATCCTTCACTTCACACTCATTCGAAGCGTATCTCCACGCTTCGCGCGTGTCCTCTCAGCCCTTCCTCCTCCGCGAAGAGCATGATCGCGTCCTTCACGTCCCGGAGGGCGGCCTTGGAGTAATACGTATACTGGCTCTTTTTCACAAAATCGTCCACGGAGAGAGGGCTGCCGAATTTCGCGGTGCCCGTGGTGGGCAGGGTGTGGTTCGGCCCGGCAAGATAATCGCCCAGCGCCTCCGGCGCGTGCTTGCCGAGGAAGATGGAGCCTGCGTTTTCCACGCGGCCGAGCCACGCGAAGGGATCGTCCACGGCAATCTCCAGATGCTCGGGCGCAATTTCGTTTGCGCAGTCAAAGGCGTCGGCCAGATCCCGGCAAACGACGATTTTTCCGTTATTATCAATGCTCGCGCGGGCAATCTCCTCGCGCGGCAGAAGCGGCAGCTGTGTCTCCAGCTCCTGCGCCACAGCGGCGGCGAGGCTTTGACTGTCCGTCACGAGGACGCTCGTCGCCATCACGTCGTGCTCCGCCTGCGCGAGCATGTCAGCCGCGAGGACGGCGGGATCGTTCGTATCGTCCGCGACGATGAGCACCTCGCTCGGCCCGGCAATCGTGTCGATGGCGACCTTGCCGAAGACCTGCTTTTTCGCCTCGGCCACATAGGCGTTGCCGGGGCCGACGATCTTATCCACGGCGGGGACGGTCTCTGTGCCGTAGGCCAGAGCGGCCACGGCCTGCGCCCCGCCGATCTTATAGATCCGGTCCACGCCCGCAATCTTTGCCGCGGCGAGGATGGCGGGGTCCACGCTGCCGTCCGGCCCCGGCGGCGTCACGATGACGAGCATGCCGCAGCCGGCGAGCTTTGCCGGGACGCAGTTCATGAGCAGACTCGAGGGATACGCCGCTGTTCCGTTCGGCACATAGAGACCGACGCGGGCGATTGGTGTGACCTTCTGGCCGAGCACAACGCCGTTTGGCCGCGTAATCGAAAATCCGGGGCGAATCTGCTGGCGGTGATATTCGACAATGTTGTCATAGGCCAGCTGCAAAACCGCCTTGTATTCCTCGCTCACGGCCTTCCACGCCGTCTCAATCTCCTCGTCGGAGACGAGCAGGGAGCTCAGCTTCGCGCGGTCAAACTTCTCCGTCAGGCGGAAAAGCGCCTCGTCTCCGTGCGCGCGCACATCCGCGACGATCTCCTCCACGACGGCGGAAACGTCCTGAAACAGGGGGCTTCGGATAAAAAGGGTTTCGTTCGGCACCTCGCCGTATTGAAATGTTCGAATCATAGCAGTTCTCCCAGTTTTTCGCACATGGTGCGAATCGCGTCATACTGAAACTTATAGCTCGCGGTGTTGGCAATGAACCGCGCCGAGATGGGCACGACCGTCTCCAGCGGAGCAAGTCCGTTTTCCAGAAGGGTCTTCCCGGTCTCCACAATGTCAACGATCACATCCGAGAGCCCCAGCAGCGGTGCGATCTCGATGGAGCCGTTGAGCTTGATGATCGTAATGTCCCGACCCTGCGCGCTGTAGTAGGTCTTGGCGATGTGGGGAAACTTCGTCGCCACGCGCAGCGCGCGCTCGCCGTCGTCCCGGAAGTCGGCAGGCCCCGCCACGCACATGCGGCAGACGCCCATTTTCAAATCCAGCAGCTCATAGACCTCCGGCGCATACTCGAGCAGGATGTCCTTGCCGGCGATGCCGGCGTCCGCCGCGCCGCGCTCGACATAGATCGGCACGTCCGACGGCTTGACCCAGAAGTAGCGCACACCGGTCTCCGGATTTTCAAACGTGAGCTTCCGGTTCGGCTCCAGAATCGCGGGGCAGTCATAGCCCGCCTGCGCCATGAGCGCATAGGCCTTCTCGCCGAGGCGGCCTTTCGGAAGGGCGATATTCAGCATTCCGTCACCACTCCCTTCTCTGCGCGCAGCACCCGGCGGTAGCGCAGGCCCTCGGGCGGCTGCGCCTGCACGCGGACGGTCTCGCCATTCGCGCGGGCGGCTTCCGCCGTCTGCACCGCGAGGGGGATATCCGCCGCCGTTTCATAGCAGACGAGCAGATCCCCGTCATAGTCCGGTCTCGGCGCGCTCATCGTCTCCAGCCGGTCGAGATACACGGCGAAGCCCAGCGCGCCGCCGGTCTTTCCCATGCGCTGCAGGAGCTTGTCATACCGGCCGCCGGAGAGCACCGCCGAGGGCGCGCCCTCGACAAAGCCGCGAAACACGATATCATCATAATACGCCACGTCATTGATCACCGAAAAATCCAGATGCACGTTCGGCAGATCATAGAGCGCGATCTGATCGGCAACGGCGCGAAGCTCGCCGAGCGCCGCGCGGCTGCGCTCCGGCAGGGACAGCGCCTCGGCCGCAGAGAGCGTCTCTGCAATCGGCCCGTAAAGCCCTGCGAGCTGCATGAGCGGCCCGGCAGCGGCGCCGAGACTGAGCTGCCGCAGCGCAGGTACATTTTTCGCCGCGACGGCGGCAAGTGCGGCGGCGCGCTGTTCCTCCGTCAGATCCGCTTCGTCCAGCAGACCCATAACGACCCCAAGGTGCGACACATCCAGCACCCACGCCGGACACAGGGCGGCGAGACTCTTCGCCGCGAGCATGACCACCTCGCCCACGGCATAGCCGTCGAGCGCGCCGATGCACTCCAGCCCGGTCTGCGGAATCTCCCGAAAGCCCTCGCCGGGGCGCTGCTCGCGGTAGACATTTTCGTGATAAAACACCTTGCGCAGCCCCTCCGGCTGCGTATTCTGCACGATGGAGAGCGTGACGTCCGGCTTCATGGCCATGAGCCGTCCGTCCGTATTCGTAAAGGTGAGCACCTTCTCGGTCGTGAGAAAGCGCTTATTCTCGCTGTAGAGCTCATAGCGCTCAAACTTCTGCACGCGGAAGGGCAGATAGCCGTATCCGGCGTAGAGCGCGCGCAGGGTGCGGCCGGCCTGCTCCGGGCTTTGCACAGCTGCGGTCATGGCGTCTCCTCCTCCAGCGCGGGCAGCCGCGTGAGCATCATGCGGTAGCCCCCGGCGCCGTATTCCAGACAGCGGTTGACGCGGCTGACCGTCGCGCTCGACGCGCCGGTGGCCTGCACGGTGGCGAGATAGGAATCACCCCGCTCCAACCGGCGGGCAATCTCCAGCCGCTGGGCAAGCGCGCCGATCTCCTTAATGGTGCACAGATCCTCCAGAAAGGCGCGGCACTCGCGCTCGTCACGCAGCTGCAAAACCGCCTCACACAGGGCGTGGATCTGACCGTTATCCGGCAATGCCATGGCGTAAACCTCCGTTTTCACTGTTTAATGCTTTTGCATTTTAGCACGACAGCGCACTAAAGTCAACTGCTATTTGACATCTGCTGTTTTTTGTCGTAAGTTTGTAGGGGCGACCTTCGGTCGCCCGTCTGACTCCGGCAATTGTCTGCGGGCGACCACAGGTCGCCCCTACCCGCTGCCCAAGAAGCAATTCGGAGGTTATCTCATGCACATTCCGACCTGTGAAAGTCAGCAGATCGCGCATCTCTCCTTCGAGGCCGCATTGAATGACCCCGCGCCGAAGGACTATGACGAGACGCACTGGCTCTTTGTCCCCGCGTTTTACACCGAATACCGCTACATTCTCGGCACCCGGGGCGAAAACCCGCTCATCTGCATTGGCATCAACCCCTCCACCGCCCGGCCGGGAGATCTCGACCCCACGCTCAAGAGCGTGGAGCGCATCGCGCTGGGCAACGGCTATGACAGCTTCATCATGTTCAATGTCTATGCCCAGCGCGCCACCGACCCCAACGCCATGGACACGGCCTTCAACGAGCCGCTCCACCGCGAGAACATGGCGGCGTTTCGCTATGTGCTGGGGCTTTACGGCGCGGGCCGCAGACCTGCGGTCTGGGCCGCCTGGGGCACGCTCATCGAAAAGCGGCCCTATCTCAAAACCGCCCTGCTCGACATGATTGCCGAGGGCGAGGCGGCGGGCGCCGAATGGCTCACCTTCGGCCGCCGGAGCAAGAAGGGTCATCCGCACCACCCGCTCTATCTGAAGGCCGACAGTGTGCCGGAGCCGTTTGACGTGCGCGCCTACTGCGAGACGCTGTAATTGAAGAAAAAAGAGGAATGTCTCCCGACATTCCTCTTTTTTCTTCTTATTTCTTTTCGTAAGTGCAGAACCAATATTCCACACCCTCATGCGTCTCGTGCGCGCTCTCCTCGGTGCAGGTCCAATCGGGATCGTCGTCCAGATTCGGGAAAAACGAGTCCGAGTGGGGCGCAGCGTCGATTTTTGTGATAAAAATGCGGCTTAAGTGGGGGAAGAACTGCCGAAATACGCTGTCTCCGCCGATGACGAGGCAGCGGTCATAGTTTTCCGCGAGGCGCAGCGCCTCTTCAGTGGAGTGCGCCACCTCGGCGCCCTCGACGGTGATGTTCTGCCGGGTGATGACGATGTTGTGCCGGCCCTTGAGCGGTCGTCCGCCGGGGAAATCCTCCAGCGTCTTGCGCCCGACGATGACGGCGGCGCCCTGCGTCAGCTCCCGGAAGTGCTTCCGGTCAGCGGGGATGACGAGCGGCTGCGTGCCCTTCGCGCCGATGCCCCAGTCGGAATAGACGGCTACGATTGCATCCATGTGCACACCTCTCATACAGCAATCGGGATTTTCCCGGTAAACTCGCTGAACTCATACCCCTCGACCTTGAAGCTGTCGCGGGTGAACTTGTAAAAATCATCCACCGTCTCGTCGATGATAAACTTCGGCGCGCTCTTCGGCTCGTTTTTGATGATGTCCTCGATGACGGGCACATGGCGGTCGTAGATATGCGCGTCCGCGATCACGTGCACGAGCTCGCCCACCTTCAGACCGGAAACCTGCGCCATCATGTGCACGAGCACGCTGTACTGCACGACGTTCCAGTTGTTCGCGGCGAGCATGTCCTGACTGCGCTGGTTCAAAATGGCGTTGAGCGTGTTGCCGGAGACATTGAACGTCATGGAATACGCGCAGGGATAGAGCGCCATCTCGTGCAGATCCTGAAAGTTATAAATGTTCGTCATGATCCGGCGGGAGGCGGGATTGTGCTTCAGGTCAAAGAGCACGCGGTCAACCTGATCGAACATGCCCTCGGCATACTGGTGCTTCACGCCCAGCTGATAGCCGTAGGCCTTGCCGATGGAGCCGTTTTCGTCCGCCCACTGGTCCCAGATGTGGCCGCGCAGGTCGTGGATGTTGTTCGACTTCTGCTGCCAGATCCAGAGCAGCTCATCCACGGCGGTCTTCCAGTAGGTGCGGCGCAGCGTGAGCAGCGGAAACTCCTCGGCGAGGTTGTAGCGGTTCACGATGCCGAATTTCTTCACCGTGTGCGCGGGCGCGCCGTCGTCCTCCCAGCGGGGACGCACCTCGCGGTCCGTGTCCCAGACGCCGTTTTCGAGAATGTCTTTGCAGTTTTGAATAAATACCTGATCGGCATAGCTCATGAGGGGAAACCTCCTGTGTTTTAGTGTCCCCAGTATACTCCATGGCGCCCGAACCGTCAATTTCATGGAAACCCTTTTTTCTTTTTTCCGTCTATGGTATAATTAATTTTACTCTAGGAATTGGAGGGTATCCCTATGAAAAAAACAAGAACAATCCTTGCCCTCGCGCTGGCATTGGTTCTGGTCTTTTCGCTGAGCAGCGGCGTTTTCGCCGCCGACTTTCCGGAGAACACCTTCTCCGACGTGCAGCGCTCTGACTGGTTCGCCGAGGCGGTGGACTGCATGCAGGCGACAGAAATCATGAAGGGCGTGGGCGACAATCGTTTCGACCCCTACGGCGAGGTGACCCGCGCCATGGTCGTGACCGTGCTCTATCGCATGGCATCGGACGATAACGGCAATCCGCCCGACATTTCCGGCAAGACAAACCCCTTCCGCGACGTGTCGAACGCCGACAGCAACTGGTACCGCGACCCCGTGATCTGGGCAGTGGCCGCCGGCGTCACGAAGGGCATGACGGCGGACACCTTCTCCCCTGACACGCCCATCACCCGCGAGCAGATGGCGTCGATGATTGTGCGTTTCATGCTCAGCGTCTCGGAGGAGACCAACGGCATTCTCGATGAGATCACCGCAGCGGATCCCGACGGCACGGTCATTCTGCAGACGCTCCGCGGCGAATTTTCCGACGCGGACAGCATCAGCAGCTACGCCCGACTGAACGTGGCGATCTGCAAGCTCGGCGGCATCATGAATGGCGACACTGCCGGCACCTTCCGCCCGCAGGCCACGCTCACGCGCGCCGAGTGCGCACAGATTTTCCTGAACTTCCTCTCCGCCGGTGAGGGAGCATAAACCTTGAGGAGACAAACAGCAATGAACAACTATCTGGACATTTCCCCGGAAGTTTCCGCCGCGCTCGCGGCGGGAAAGCCCGTTGTCGCGCTTGAGAGCACCATCATCTCCCACGGCATGCCCTATCCGAAGAATGTGGAGACGGCGCTGCGCGTGGAGCAGACGATTCGGGACGCCGGCGCCGTGCCGGCCACGATCGCCATCATCGGCGGCAGACTCAAGGCGGGTCTTTCGCGGGATGAAATCGAATATCTCGGCAAGACCGGCCGCGGCGTGGCAAAGGTGTCCCGCCGGGATCTGCCTGTGATCGTCGCGCGCGGCGCAGACGGCGCCACCACTGTGGCGACGACGATGATCATCGCGCACATGGCGGGCATCTCCGTGTTCGCCACAGGCGGCATCGGCGGCGTGCACCGCGGCGCAGAGACGACGATGGACATCTCCGCCGATCTCGAAGAGCTGGCACAGACGCCGGTGATGGTCGTCTGCGCGGGCGCGAAGGCCATTCTCGACCTGAAGCTGACGCTCGAGGTGCTGGAGACGAAGGGCGTGCCCGTGATCGGCTTCGGCACGGACGAGCTGCCCGCGTTTTACACCCGCGAGAGCGGGCTGGGCGTGGACGCCCGGGCGGACAGCCCGGAGGAGCTCGCCGCCATTTTCGCTGCGCAGCGCGAAATGGGCCTCAAGGGCGGCATGCTCGTGACGAATCCTATCCCTGCGGAATACTCGATGGACAAGGCTGTGATTGACGCCGCCATCGATCAGGCGCTCGCCGAGGCGGACGCGCAGGGCATCCACGGCAAGGAGACCACTCCCTTCCTGCTCGCGCGCGTCGCGGAGATCACCGGAGGCGACAGTCTGGAGAGCAACATCCGTCTGGTTTTGAACAATGCCCGCGTGGCCTCGCTGACGGCCGCGGCACTGTGCAAATAATTCGTTAATAACAAAAAAGAAGGGAACGGCTGGCGTTCCCTTCTTTTTTGTTTCTCTTATTATTTTCCCTTGAAAACCTTGTTCAGGTCAAGGTTTTCAAAGCCCTTTTCATAGACGACCTCGGCGGCCTCCATGCGGGCGTTGGCCAGCTCGCTGAACTGCTGCATGGCCACCTGATTGCGCAGGGTGATATCCGCGCCGGAATTGTCCTGCGTGACAACGGTCTCGCCCGTGAGCGGCAGGCGGAGAATGACGTGGTAGCCCGCGGAGGTCTCCACGGGATCGGAAACCTCATATTCCTTGAGCGCGGCAGCACCGTCTTCAAACTCCTGCATCATCTCGCCGGAGCCGAACACATAGCCGTCCGGATAATAGGCCAGACCCGGGTCTTCGCTGCTCTCGTTCATGATCTCGTCGAATCTTGACACACGCGCAGCGGAATCGCTGATTGCCTGCAGCTCCTTGGCGGCCTTCTCGGCGGCAGCCTTCTTCTCGGCCTTGGCCGCGTCGTCAATCTCATTGCCCTCGGCGTCGGTAAAAGACCAGAGAATGTGCTTTGCCATCATGAGACCGCTGTCCTCCACATAGGCGGCGACGTCCTCATCGCTAATCTTCTCGCCGTTCTCGCCGAACATGGTCGAGAAGAGCTTCGTGTAGAGATACTCGATCCGGCCCTGATAGCGGAGCAGATCCATATCCATGTAGTAATCCTTCAGCGCATCGACGAGATCCTCCTCGGTGCCCTCTTCGCCGCCAATGCCGGTGATGGCGTCCTGAATGAGGCTCTCGACAAAGGCCTCGCCCTCGTCGTCAAAGGTGATCTTCTTCTCGGCGGCCATCGCCTCGATGACATGATACTGCAGCATGCTCTGGCGCACGCCGTCCATGAGCGTCTCGCTCAGCGGCGGCTCGCTGCCCTCGGCGGCATACCAGTCGATCTTGCCGTCCTCGTCCGGCTGGGCGAGCTGGGAACCGATGGTCGCGAGCCAGTAGGCGTATTCGTTCCAGTAGACGTCGCTGCCGTCCGCCGTGGCAACCTTGGTGTCAGCCGGGTAGGCGGAGAGAACATTGGCAAATACGTCGTTTTCGGCCTCTGCCGCTGCGTCTTCCTGATAGCTGCGGACCTCCGTGGAGCCGCAGGCCGTGAGCATGCCCAGGGCCAGCGCGAGCACCACCGCCGTAACCCAAATCATGCGCCGCATTACCAGCTCACCTCGCTCTCCTCCATGGCCCGGAAGCGCAGGATGGCGCCGTCCATGGCCTGCAGCTGCATCCAGCC
>JAZQDI010000138.1:0-12403 GCA_045546715.1 Oscillospiraceae bacterium
CGGGAAACATTGATCAGTGTGATTTCCTTGGAACTCGGGTCCAGCACAGCGAGAACATTCACGTCGCTCTGGTTGGAGCGGCCGAACTCACCGGTAGATTCGTCCTTGCTTCTCGAGTCAACGCCCATCAGAAGGATGGTCGTAACATTTTTCTTATACTGGTAGAGCTGTCCGTTGTATCTCACACGGCCGGAAGACTCGACCTCCGCCTCTGGGATTGCAGTCATATCGCTGCCGCCGGTGAGCTTTCCCTTGCCCATGTGATCCAAAATCAGCACTGCCGCAGCAAGCAGCAGCGCGATCACGACAATGACCGTCACAACGCGCAGCAAAACGCGGGTGCCCTTGCTCATGCGCTTTTTTTTGCTGTGATGACTGTGATGACTGTCGTGACTGTGATGGGTATGGTGTGTCACTTCAGACTGGTGCTCCATAAGCGTACCTCTTTCTTCCTGACTCATGCTTTCTCTGCCAAATCGCGGACCATCGCCGCTTCGCGGGCGGCAGACGCTTCCTTGGCGGTAATATCATCCTGCGGGTCGTGATAGGTCGGAACAATCTCGCGCACCACGCGGCGCAGGATGTCATTCGTGCCGTCCGGCTCGGAGAGCTGATGCAGCTGCTCGAGCTGCTCTTCAAACAGTGTATGATCAAACGGCATCTCGTGACCGATGTAAATCAGATCGTTCTTCGTTTTCTCCATGCCCTCACCGGACATGAGCAGCTCCTCATAGAGCTTCTCTCCGGGGCGCAGCCCGGTATAGACCACCGGTATGTCCACATCCGGCTCCAGACCGGAAAGTCGGATCATGTTGCGGGCCAGATCATCAATGCGGACCGGATCACCCATATCCAGCACGAAAATCTCACCGCCTCGGGCATAAGCGCCTGCCTGGAAAATGAGCTGCACCGCCTCGGGGATGGTCATGAAATAGCGGATGATGCGCTTGTCCGTTACCGTAACGGGCCCGCCCTCGGCGATCTGACGGCGAAACAGCGGAATCACGCTGCCCGCACTGCCCAGAACATTGCCGAAGCGTACCGCCACATACTCGGTGCGGGAGCGCTCGTTCATCATCTGCACGATCATCTCGCACATGCGCTTGGACGCGCCCATGACGTTAGTGGGATTGACCGCCTTGTCCGTGGAGATGAGAATGAAACGGCTGACGCCGAACTTGTCCGCCGCGCGGGCGGTGTTATACGTACCGAAGACGTTGTTCTTGATTGCCTCAAAGGGCGAGACTTCCATCAGGGGCACATGCTTGTGCGCCGCAGCGTGGAACACCAAATCCGGCCGATAAATCTCAAATACGCTCTCAATTCGCTCGCGGTCACGCACAGAGCCGATGAGCACCACAAGATCCAGATTCGGATATTTGCGACGCAGCTCCATCTGCAGATCATAGGCATTGTTTTCATAGATATCAAAGACGATCAGGCGCCTGGGATTCTGGCCCGCTGCCATGCGGCACAGCTCGCTGCCGATACTGCCGCCGCCGCCTGTGACGAGAACGGTCTTGCCTTCGATGTACTTTGCGACCTCATCGACATTGATCTTCACAGCCTCACGGCCAAGAAGATCCTCGATTTCCACCGGTCGAATGCTCTGGATGCTCACCTCGCCGTTGGCAAGCTGATAAATCCCGGGCAGCGTCTGAAGCTTGCAGCCGGTTGCGCGGCAGAGCTCCAGGATGTGCGCTCTGGCCGTGCGGCTGGCAGAGGGAATCGCAAGAACGATTTCCTCAATGTCATGCTTTTTCACAAGGGCGGGGATGTCCTTTGTCGTCCCCTCCACACGGACGCCGCGGATATACGTGCCGGTCTTGGAAACGTCATCATCCACGGCACAGATTACCTTGTTCTCAGAACGCTGACTGTAGGTAAACTCGCGAATGACCATCGCACCGGCCGCACCGGCGCCGATGACCATGGTGCGTCGCAGATCCGTACCGCGCGCAGCGTGAAGACGCATGCGCAGGAATCGGTAACCCATGCGCACGAACGCAAGCAGCACCCCCAGAAACAGCAGATACAAAATCGGGAAGCTCCGGGGCACACGATAATCCAGAAGCGTGCTTCCGGCCCAGTAGAAGACCGAGGAGATGACCGCTGCCGCGCCGATGCGCAGCAGCTCGGCTGTGCTGGCAAACTCCCACATACTGTGGTACAGGCGCAGAAAATAGAAAATGATCAGTGTGACCAGCGTGTTGATGACTGCGTAGCGCACCATGGGGTCCAGAAAGCCAGACTTTGCGAGGGAGGCAAACGAAAACTCAAATCTGGAATAAAGCGCTAGAAACGCCGCAAGGTTGATAATGACGATATCCGCCAATACCAGAATCCCGACTCGGATGACTCTGGGACTGTGCTGATTGCTCATTGGTTGATTGCTCCTCTCGGATTTGACTGAAAATCAGTCAGTTTTTTCGGAAGAACCGTAATTTCCGTATTCTCCGTAGCGCGTGCCGTAGCTCTTGCCATAGCCCTTGCCGTAACTCTTGCCATAGCCATAGCCGTAATTGCCGTAGCCATAGCCATAGCCGCTGCCGATGCCGCCGCTGAAGGCATTGAGCACATAGCCTGCCACCGGGATGTCATATTCATTGAGGGACAGAAGGCTGCCCAGAACGCTGGACTTGCTGGCAAAGTTCTGCCGCACAACCAGCATTGCGCAGTCTGCCTGGCCGCTGAGCTCGCTCACATCGGAGAGCATGGAGCAGGGCGGCGTGTCCAGAATGATCATATCATAGCGGCCGCGCAGCAGATCCATCAGTTCTCCGAACCGCTCGCTGCCGAGAAGCTCCGGAGACGTCTTTCCGGCGGCGCCGGCATAGATGATGTCCGGCATTCCCTCCTTGTCGGAGGTATGAACAATGCGCTGGGTTACATCACGGAGCTTGACTTTCTTGCGCAGATAATCGCCCAGTCCGGGGCAGACCTCCTGCCCGGTCATATTGTAAACTGACGGGTTTCTCAGATCGCAGTCCACAATAATCACGCTCTGGCCGTGCTGCTTGAGAGAAATGGCCAGATTGAACGCAACCGTGGTCTTGCCCTCGCCGGGAATGGCACTCGTGACCAGCACAGACTGTCTGCCGTGCGTGCGGAGGTATTTTTCCATACGCACCGTAACCAGACGGAAGGCCTCGCGGTACGACCGGCTGTCCGTGTCAAGGAGCGTAATCGCCTTCTCACGCACATAGCTGCGGCGTTTTTCCACCAACTGCGGCAGACCACCGAGATATTTTGCGTTGGAGCCGGACTCCATGTCCGTGCGGTCCATGACGGTGGCCTTCACATAGCCATATCCCATCATCGCAGCAAGACTGAGCACGAGGCCGATGAGCACGCCGCGCTCAGCAGAATGCGTCCAGCTGCGGGAATTGATCGGCTCGGTGGGAACACCGCTCTCATCCACCAGCTCCAGCTCGGTTGGGCCGACAACCAGCTCTGCAACCTTGGGATAATTCTTGATAACCGACTGAAGCACATCATAGCACATCTGCGGGTCACGCCCGGTAACCTTCAGATCAAGGAAGTTGGACTCGCCCACGGACTCCGCCGTGATTGCCGGCAGTGCCGAGATGCCCAGATCCTCCTGAATGATCTGACCCAGCACACCGCTCGTGAGAATGGACGGAAAGGTTTTTGCCATCTGCTCTGCGGTGGCGGTGTTATAGCTCTGAGAAGTGGACTGCAGCGCACTTGTGGAATAGACCGTAAATGTTGCAGTCGCGGTATAGGTCGGGACATAGCTGCGCCACGCCCGGATTCCCATATAGCTGCCGAGGAGGAACGTGAGAATCAGTCCGTACAGCCACAGACGGCGAAAGCCGCGGAAAAACATCTGCATCAGATGGTTGAGATCAAACGCGGAAGTCATCTGATCCTGATTCATCGTTTTTCCTCCCTTCCGTCAGCGGCAGCAGGCTCGCTGCCATAGCCGATTTTGGAACCGTAACCGATTCTCGAGCCATAGCCCACTCTGGAGCCATAGCCATAGCCGTAACGTCCGCCATAGCCATATTTGACGCCGTAACCATAGCGTCCGCCATAGCCATAGCCCAGATGATCTGCCAGCTCCGTGGTGTAGAAGTTATTCAGCACACAGCCGAGCAGCTCCGCTCTGGAAGTGTTGAGAATGTCGATGGAATCGTTGATGACACGCACCTGCACCTGATCCTGACGCACAACCAGAATGGAGGCGTCCGCCACGTCGGCGATGCACTCAGCGTCCGGGCTCACCGCCATGGGCGGCGTGTCAATGATGACCACATCCATCTGCTCACGGGCAGCCTGAATCATCTGCGTCATGCGCTCACTCTTGAGAAGCTCCGAAGAGTCCTCCGTCCCATTGCGGCAGAGCAGAACATTGAGATGCCGCTTGGTGTCCACCAGAAGACAGTCAGACAGCTTCGCTTCGCCGCGCAGCAGCTGCGGCAGCGTACTGTATTCCTCCTCCTGATAGCCGAGAATTTTGTGCATGGCAGGTTTTTTCAGGTCGCCGTCGATGAGCAGCACATTGTCGTATTTCCGGCTCATGGCAAGCGCCAGGTTTGCGGCAACAGTGCTCTTGCCCTCATTCTCCTGTACGGAAGTAACCATGATGACCTTGGCGCCGGAGCGTTTCATCTGATATTCCACTCTCGCTCGCAGCTTCTTGATGGTCTCCACATAGAGGAAGCCCGTAGTAGGCGAAGTGATGAGCAGACTCTTCTTTTCCTTGCTGAAGCGCTCGCGGAGCGTTTTGGCCTTGCGCTCGTGGTGCACCACAGTGAGCAGATGCGTGTCGAGCTTCTCCTCCACTTCCTTTTCCGACTTCACGGTGTCACGCAGATAGGCGAGCACCATGATCACGACGATTGCAAGCGCAGCGCCGAGAAGCGCCGCCATTTTCGCAATGCGCATGCTTCCGGGACTGTTGACCGGTTTCGTAGGCGCAACGGCCGGGTACAGAACGGACAGCGAAATTTTGCCGAGAGACCGGCTTCCCAGATCGTTATAATGCTGCATGGCCGACTTCAAAATGCGGAAGGCCATTTCAGGGCTGGTGCTCTCGGACGTCACCACGACCAGATTGGTCTCCTCAAGCGCTGAGGCGGTGATGTTGCCGTTGATTTTCTTCACGCCGAGATCCTGCGCAATGGTACGGCGGAGCATCTCGCCGTTGAGAAGCTTGGAAAGATTATCGGCCAGCGTATTGGCGGCGCTCCGGTTTCCAAACACCGAAGTAGAGCCGCTCTGCATAACCACCAGCGTCGTACTGGTGGAGTAAACCGGCTGATAGGTCGCATCCTTGAGGACATAACCGCAGCAGGCAAAGATGATTGCTGCCATGATCACTGCCCAGAATTTTCTCGCCACTTCACGCAGCAGCAGAACCGGGTGCAGGTCGCCGCCGGAGAAATGACGAAATGCATCCATACGTTTTTCTTCCATGAACGTCATTCCTCCTTTCAGTCGGTGACGACGACGATCAGACGGGTCATTGCCGCCGTCATCTCGTTGCGGACGAGCGTGTAATCCACCGCGTAAACGCCGGGCGCAGAGGTGTTGACATTGGAGCTGACCTGAATCTGCTCCTTCTTCTCGCGATCTTTGTCGTCGGTGTTCTCTTCTGTCTCCTGCGCAAGATACGCGCGGGGATCAAACGCCTCGCCCTTCTTGATATATACCAGATAGTCCTTGAGCGGGATGCTCTCGCTGTGGATCACATCTTCCACTACCCGAACCGGAATCATCAGCCGGGAGGTGTCGCCCAGAGAATTGGTGACAGAAATCTCCACCTCATGGATTCCGACATTGGCCAGATCGGCAGTCGTATTGTCATAAGATGCGTGAACCTTGAGGGAGATATCCCCGTCGATCGCGTCTCTCGCCGTGACGTTGTCGAGCATGTCCGCAACATTTCTGGCGGTAAACACCATGGGCGCAGTCATTCCGAAACGCGGGGAAACGTAGTTTGTATAGCGCACGCGGCGGCTTGCCCTGGCCACATGATTCTGAGAATCATAGACCACATAGGTTGCATCCACAACACTGTCTTCCACGAACTTGCTCACATGCTCCACCATGAGGGAGTCCGTGATATCCCCATCCTCCTTGTCGGAGGCGGTGACGCCCTCGAGCAGCGCAAAATCGTCCGCGTTTGTCTCCACTTCGATCTCCTCCTGTGCAAAGGAAATCTCCGGAGAACGGCCGCCGCTGGTCATTTCCTTGTGTACGGAGTACAGAATCACGCCGCCCACGGACAGCGCCGTGAGCAAGAGCATTACAATTGCAATCAGTCTCTTCAATGTGTTCTCCTTATCTGCCGATGTCTGTCTGTGCCTTACTGCGAAACGGAACGGGGCGGCATGGCTGCAATGGCACATCCTGCAGCACACGCGCGGGATTATCCCGCAGCAGTCTGTGGGCCCGCCGTTCGGAAACATTGGCCGAAAGCCAATGGTAGGTCTCTGATAATACCGGTGTTCGCCAGTCCGCCCGATGGGCGTCGCTGGCGACGAAGCTTGCCAGATCATGCTCCAGCATGCGCACTGCCGTTCGGAAGGGTTCTCTGCCGAAGGCGCCGGAGAGGCTCCCCTTGTTGATCTGCAGATGCACACCGCCCATGACCCAGTCATAGAGCATTTCCGGCTGTTCCTGAACGGTGTAGTACCGCTCCGGATGTGCCAGAATGGGAACGACGCCGACATCCTGAAGCGCGCGAAGAATGCGCTCCATCTTCTGCCCGCTGTCAGAAAAGCGAAACTCAACGAGCAGATAGCGGCTGCCCGACAGCGTCAGCAGCTGCCCGTCCCGGTAAAGCGCCGGCGCATCCTCCGTGGCCAGAACCTCCATGCCAAGATGCAGCGAAAGCGGAATCCGCTCCTCACGGAGCAGCTCTTCCAGCTCCGAAAACCGATCCTGAAGCGCCGGAGAGGCATAGTTTTCAAACCTCCCGCGCTGATTGGCGTGCGGCGTGGCAATGAGGTCCGTCACACCGGATCGGGCTGCCATCTCCGCCATGCGAAGAGAGGTGAGCACATGGTCCGAGCCGTCGTCCAGCTCCGGGAGAATGTGCGCATGGATATCGATCATAAAGTCTCAGTCCTCGAGCGCCCCGATGCTCCGAAGCTCCTCGAGAAACGCTTCCGCGTCCCGCCGGGCTGTCTCGTCGTCCACTTCATATTCGTCAGTGATGCGCCGAACCAATGTATCCAGATCGGTGGGCTGGCTCAGTGCATCCCAGAGAAAGGCCCCGATGGAATTGACCGTGACGAGACCATTAAACTTCTGCGCCGCCGCGCCGGACGGGATCAGAATGGTCTCCCCGGCAATGGTGCGCAGCAGATAATCCTTGGATGCTTGCATGATTTCACACTCCGCTTTGAGATTGCCGTCTTTTTTCCAGACGGTAAAATACGTGATAAACTTTCAGAAAAGGGCTTCTCCGTCCGCGCAGACGCCGCCAGGGGCCCGAGAAAAACTGCCAGAACAGGCTGTCCGGCCGAATCAGCCGTCCGCCGCGGCGCACGGCGGTAACGCGCGCGATGACGCACGAGACCGGAAGCGGTCCCTCCTCACGGGTCTGCGCATCGCCGAGAAACCAGCATCGGTTTTCATCAGTGCGGACAACACGATGCAGAATATAATCGCCGGTCGCGCGGCGGAAAAAGGCGATGTCGCCCTCCTGCAGCGCGCCCTCCGGCCGCTTGAGAAATACGGTGTCCCGGCCGGGACGGAGAAACGGCAGCATACTCTCGCCGGAGACCACCAGCGGCAGCTCTGCCCCTTCACGCAGAAGTGACTCATACTCCGGCATCAGCACAGAGGCAGGCAGCGTTCTGCTCATGCTTTCATCTCCTCCAGCGTAGTGCCGGTGAGGCGATAGCGCCGGCTGCAGATAGCAGCCGTCGCACTGCGATGCGTGATGATCACGCAGGTTTTGACAGCGTCGGTCGCCATGAGATTGCGCAGCATCTGCTGCTCGGTCGCCTCGTCGAGCGCGCTGGTCGCTTCATCAAGCAGCAGAATCGGTGCGCGGCGCATCAGCGCGCGTGCCACGCTCAGGCGCTGGGACTGACCTTCGGAAAGGCCGCGGCCGAGCTCGCCCGTGGCACTGTGAATTCCGTCCGGAAGACCGGAAACAAAATCCCAGGCGCAGGCGGTTTTAAGCGCCTCGATCATTTCGTCCTCTGTCGCGTCCGGGGCAACCATGCGGAGATTGTCCGCGATGGTGCCGGCGAAAATCGTATTGCCCTGCGGCACATAGCTGAACGCACCGCGTGTTGCGGCGGAGATCGCCGTCTCCGAGCCGTCATAATCCCGGATCACTGCCTCGCCCTCGCGCGGGTAAACCAGACCCAGCAGCAGCCGGATCAGCGTGGTTTTTCCCTCGCCGGAGGCGCCGGTGAGCGCCACGAGATCCCCCGGCTCTGCGCGGAAGGAGACGTGCTCGAGCACATCCGGACAATCCCGGTAGCCGAAGGTCACATCCCGCAGCTCGGCCGTGCAGCCATCCGTAAACGCATGGGTTTCCCGCGAGCCCGGCTCCTCCTGAAGCTCCACAACCGCCATAATGCGCCCGGCGGAGGTGGTGATGGAAATAAACGTCGGCACCAGGCCGATGATGCTCGAAAACGCGCCGCGCACCACTCCCGTCAGCTGCAGGAACATGGTCATCATGCCGTAGGAAATTGCGTGCGTCCAGAGGCGATAAACGCCCCAGCCATAGCAGCCTATGGAGATGGCAAGACCAACCAGACTCATGACCATGGACGCCACAACGGAAAACCGGTTATACTCCAGAAACGCAGTGCGGTACCGATCCTGCATGTGAAGCATCCGGTCCCGGAACAGATCCATCACGCCGAAGGCCTTGATGCTGGTTAGGTTGCGGAAGGAATCCTCGTGGAAGCTCATAACCTCGCTGCCGAGCTCCTTCATGCGCTTGTTGTAGTCCCGCATCCGTCTGACAAGCACCCGGGAGCAGATTACGCTCAGCGGAGCGCCGATCAGCGCGATGAGCGACATGATCGGATCATACCAGAGGATGATGGCAAGCGAGCCGAGAAACTGCGCAATGCCGGTGACAAAGCTGGGCAGAAAGCTCGTGACGCCGGAGGCAATGCCGCCCACGTCTCCGTTCAGGCGCTGCAGCAGGTCGCCGGAGCGAAACTGCTCCAGACTCTCCCAGTCAGTGCGGAGCATGCGGTCATAGACCTCAGCCTGAATGCCGTTTTGCACCTTGATATTGATTACAGCGGCAATCCGGCTGGCAAACGCGCCGAGAAGAATGCTGCCCAGCATCATGCCGACCATGTAGATTGCAGCGCTGGCAAAACCGCCCACCCAGTAGCCGGTGACCACATCGATCACGCGCTTCATGCCAATGCTGCTGAGAAGCCCCATCAGCGTGCCGGCCACACCGAGCACAATATGGACAAAAACCACAAACCGGTAGCGGCGGATGTAGCGGTACATCCATTTGGCCTCCCGCCACATCTCCAGCACAGAGCCGTCTTTGATTTTTTGTTTCAATTTGGCAGAAAAACGCATAAACCGTCTTCTCTTTCCGGTGGATGATCGGTCAATGCGCGAACTTAGGCATATTAACCGATTCTCTGCTATTTTATCACACTCTCTCAAATTCGCAATAGCAGAACTTTTACAAATATTCAAAAAAGATGAAAATCATAAAATTTTTGGAGGGTTAGTCAAAATTAACGATCAGAATGGACCGATTGCCCTGCATTTTTTCACGGAAGCAATTTCCAGAGATTTCAAACCAACTGTACACAAACGTATTTTTCGCCTTTTCCCGTCTTTTATCTGGACAGATTGGGTTTTTTGTGTTAAATTTTACTTGCAGTATAAAGGGGCGATTCCGACATGGAATCAGAAAGGAGAAGCAATGAAAAAGAAACAGATTCTCAGCCTGCTTCTGGCGCTGTGCATGGCGGCATCGCTGCTGGCCATCCCCGGCTTTGCTCAGGGAAAGTTTGCAGACGTTGCGGATGACGCCTATTACGCCGAGGCAGTCAACTGGGCGGTCGGCAAAACAGTGACTGCCGGCACTTCCGCCACGACCTTCTCACCGGATGACAGCTGCACCCGCGCACAGATGGTAACCTTCCTGTGGCGCACCGCCGGCTCCCCCGCACCGGCGAACGCAGCCAGCGCTTTTCGTGACGTAGAGCGCGGCAGCTACTACGAAAAAGCCGTGATCTGGGCGGCGGAGAACAATATCACCTCCGGCACCGCGCCCTTCACCTTCTCGCCGGACAGCACCGTGACCCGCGCGGAGGCAGTGACCTTCCTGTGGCGTCTCGCCGGCGAGGCCAGACTCGTGAAGATTTTGCCCTTTACGGACGTGAACAATCTGGCATTCTACACCAACGCCGTACTCTGGGCGCTGCAGCAGGGCATTACCGCCGGCACTACCGCGACCACCTTCTCCCCGGACGATCCCTGCACCCGCGCACAGATTGTGACCTTCCTGCACCGTTACAGCCAGACGCCCGCGCCTGCGGACGAGCAGCTCAAGACGAAATACCCCGTCATTCTGGTGCACGGTCTGCTGGGCTGGGGCTCCTATGACGATCTGAACCCCTACATTCCCTACTGGGGCATGACCTGCGCTGACGTGGTGAAGCATCTGCGCAGCTGCGGCGCCGACGTGTACGCTGCGTCTGTCGGCCCGATTTCGAGCGCCTGGGACCGCGCCTGCGAGCTCTACGCCCAGCTGAGCGGTACCGTGACGGACTACGGCGCGGCGCACGCCAAGCTTCACGGTCATGACCGATATGGCCGCGACTATACCGGCGCCGGTCAGTTTAAAAAGCTCATTCCCGGCCCCTGGGACGCGCAGCACCCGGTGAATCTGGTGGGACACAGCTTCGGCGGCGCGACCACCCGTCTGATGCTGGATCTGCTTTCCGACGGCAGCGCTGAGGAGCAGGCCTACATGAAGGAGCACCCGGAGGAGGGCGACATTTCTCCCCTCTTCACCGGCGGCAAGGCCGACTGGGTATACTCCCTCACCGCGCTCGCTGCACCCAGCAACGGCACGACCTTCATTGAGTCCAACCATGGCTTTACGGATCTGGTGGAGGATCTGACCAGAGCGCTCTCCAGAATTCTCGGGCCGACCCCCTTCAAGGGCATCTATGACTTCCAGCTGGAGCACTTCGGTCTGCAGCCCGTACCGGGCGACGATCTGGAAACCGCTATGGCACGAATCCAGAACTCCACCTTCCAGGATCACCATGACAGCGCCTATATGGATCTGACGATCGACCGCTCCATGTTCATCAATCAGGACATTCAGATGCAGCCGGGCGTGTATTACTTCTCCTACTACGGCAACCGCACAGACTATCATGCAGACACCGACACCTACACGACCGGATATAAGATGGAAGAACTCGCTACGCCTTTCAGCTCCAACATGTGCAGATACCTGAACACCACGGAAGGCAGCTTCGTCAGAGGCTACGGCGACGAGAGCTACACCGTAACCGTGCCGAAGACGACCTGCGGCAAGGAGTGGCAGCCCAACGACGGTCTGGTGAACGTAGTTTCCGGTCGCTGGCCGTATCACTTCGTGAACGGCGCCATCGTGGAGGATGCGCACACGCAGGTCAGCACTCCGATCGTGAACGCCACGCAGAAGGGCGTCTGGTACGTCATGCCCGAGCTTGACTTTGACCACCTGACCTTTATGGGCGGAATTTACAACGAGGACGGCCGCACGGTCAACGCCTTCTACCACGACGTGCTCCACAATATCATGAATTGTGGAGGGTAACATCAGAATGTCGAAAATTGTTTTTCGACTTTGACACGCTTTCCACCCCGAGCCCACGCTGTTGGGCATCGGGGTGGTTTTTTTATTGGGTTTGGTTTGACTTTCCAGCACTTGTATTCTATATTAAAGAGTAGAAAACTCGATTGAGGAGGAACGACCCATGCAGAAGCACAAGAGCTATACAGCGGAGGAGCTGCGCTATCTTCGCGTGCTTGCCCAGCAGTTTCCAACCGTTCGGGCGGCCAGTACGGAAATCATCAACCTGCAGGCTATCAAAAACCTGCCCAAGGGCTGCGAGCACTTCATCTCTGACGTGCACGGAGAGCACGAGGCGTTTCTGCACATTTTAAATTCCTGCTCCGGCGTCATCCGTCAGACACTCACCGATCTCTTCGGCAACGCCGTCGGCCACGCAGAGCTCGATGAGCTCGCGACGCTGATCTACTACCCCGAGGAAAAGCTCGAACAGCTCATGGACAACATGGAAGACACGGACGAGTGGTTTCGCATCACGCTGCACCGTCTGGTTGAGGTCTGCCGCACCGTGTCTGCGCCCTACTCCCGCTCCAAAAGTCGGAGGCCAAGCGGTCTTAGGAAGACAATGAC
>JAZQDI010000139.1:0-43690 GCA_045546715.1 Oscillospiraceae bacterium
TGACTTCCTGAATGATGCCGTAGCCGTGGTTGGCCCGCCGCAGGGACAGGAGAATATAATAAATTGCTTCCGTCATAAGTCTGCCTCCGATATATCGTGTTCCGATACATTCAATATATCAGCATACGATATAGTTGTCAAGAGCGATTCCGTTGGTTTTTCTATAAATTGCGGTGAGAAAAATCCTTTGACCGCATATTTTGTTGTTGACAGTTTGCCATAAGATTTGGTATAATACATCGTGCGTGTCCAGAGGATACGCCTGAATAGCTGGCTGCAGCGTTTCGCTGTCGAGCATATTTTTACAGGAGGTGTACACCATGCTGCGTACCTATCAGCCCAAGAAGCGTCAGAGATCCAAGGTCCATGGCTTCCGCAAGAGAATGGCCACTGCCAACGGCCGCAAGGTTCTGGCCCGCCGCCGCGCGAAGGGCAGAAAAAAGCTGAGCTACTGATCAGCCCGGATCGATCTGTGAGCAGGGCTGCAATTTAACATCGTTTTCAGGGTGGGGATACTCCACCCTTAAAGCGTTGCGCGCAGACTGCGACAAACAAACGGGGAGAGGCAATTGGAGTTTACCGACACGTTAAAAAAGAACCATGAATTCCGGCGCCTGTATTCCAAGGGAAAAAGCACCGCTGCGCCCACACTGGTCTGCTACTGCCGCAAAACCGGCAGAGACTTAAACCGCGTGGGCTATACCGTATCCAATAAGATCGGCAACGCCGTGACCCGAAACCGCATCCGCCGCCGCCTGCGGGAAATTTACCGCCTGCATGAGCACGCGATGCGTCCGGGATATGACATTGTCCTTGTTGCCCGCCATCGGGCGGCCGAGGCGGACTATCACTGCCTGGAGCGGGATGTGCTTCGATCCTTTGAGAAGCTGTCGCTTTGGAAGGAGACTGACGCATGAAGCGAATTCTCATCGCGCTGGTGAAGTTTTACCGCAAGTATATCTCACCGCTCACACCCCCAACCTGCCGCTACGTGCCCACCTGTTCACAGTACGCACTCGAGGCGCTCGAAAAATACGGCGCGCTCAAGGGCGGCTGGCTTGCGCTCCGGCGCATCTGCCGCTGCCATCCCTTCCACAAGGGGCACGATTTTTATGATCCGGTCCCGTAAGGACCAATATTTATTGGGAGTCATCTTATGTCATTTACCTCAATTTTCGGATGGCCGCTGAAGCAGTTTTATCTGCTCACGGGGAATTATGGCATTGCCATCATCCTCTTCGGCATCCTGGTGAACCTCATTCTGCTCCCCTTCATGGCCCGAAGCAAAAAGAGCATGATGCGCACGACGCGTCTGTCTCCCAAGATGAAAGCCCTGCAGGAGAAATACGGCAAGGACCAGCAGCGCTATCAGCAGGAAGTCACCAAGCTCTACCGCGAGTCCGGCGTGAACCCCATGTCCGGCTGCCTGTGGACGCTCATTCCCTTCCCGCTGCTCATTGCGCTCTATGCTGTCATCCGTCAGCCGCTGAGCAAGATGATGAACCTCTCTGCCGACGCCATTTCCAGCCTCACCGACTGGGTCACCAAAAACGCCGGCTTTGTCGCCTCTGAAACCGGACGCGCCAGCGCCTATCAGGAGATTCAGATCACCGATCTCATTCACCAGAACTGGGACGCGGTCACGAATGCGCTCGGCACCTTTGGCGACAAGCTCATGAACATCAATTATAAGTTCCTGGGCATGAATCTGGGAGAGCAGCCCACCTTCCAGCTCTGGAAGCTGGACTGGAGCGATGTGCACGTCTGGGGCCCGGCGCTCGGTCTGTTCCTGATCCCCATCGTTTCCGCCGGCATGAGCTGGCTGAGCATGGTCATCAGCCAGAAGACCAATCCCCAGCAGAACGCCGATCCCAGTGCCGCCGCCACCAGCAAGTCCATGATGATCGTCATGCCGCTGATCTCCGTGTGGATCTGCTTCAGCATGCCCGGCGCCATGGGCGTCTACTGGATCATCAACAGCGTCTGCGGCATCGTGCGCGACGTGGTCCTCACCAAGGTCTATACCAAGAAGCTGGATCTGGAGGACTTCATCCGCGCCGAGAAGGACGAGGCCCGCGCCGAGCGCGAGGCTGAGGAAGAGCGCGTCCGCCAGAAGGAGGAGACCGAGCGTCTCCGCGCCGAGGGTCTCACGGAGCAGAACCGCAACACCAGCAAGAAAAAGCTCCAGGCGAGCCAGAAGCAGCAGAACGACGAGCGCCGCGCCGAGGCCGCCCGCGAGGAGCGCGCCGCCAAGCGCGCCCGTCTCGGCATCGAGGAGCCTGAAAAGCCCTCCTCTCAGGTCGGCAATCGCCGCTATGCCCGCGGCCGCGCCTATGATCCTGAGCGTTACGGCGCCGCAGCCGCGCCGAGCGTGACCGAACAAACCGATGTTTCCGAAACAGGAGAGAACTGAATATGCTGAAAGTTTTAGAAAAGTCCGCGAAGACGGAAGACGAAGCCGTTGCGCTCGCCCTGGAGGAACTGGGTCTGGAGCGGGACGAGGTTTCCGTCGAGATCGTGGAGCGTGCCAAGTCCGGCTTCCTGGGCATCGGCGCGCAGGACGCCGTGGTCCGAGTGTCCTATGAGGTGGAGGACGATCCCTATCAGGAGATCCGCTCCTTCCTTGGCGGTCTGCTGGAGCGCATGGGCGTTCAGGCCGAGATGGAGATCACCCCGCGTGAAAACGGCGGCATTCTCGTGAATCTGTCCGGCCCCAACATGGGCGCTGTCATCGGCCGCCGCGGCGAGACGCTCGACGCCAACCAGCACCTGACCAACTACGCCGACAATCGCGGCGGCGACAAGCACACCCACATCAGCGTGGACGCTGAGGCCTATCGCGCCAAGCGCGAGGATTCCCTCGTCCGTCTCGCCGAGAAGATGGCCGCCAAGGTCATCAAGTATAAGCGCAGCATGGCGCTCGAACCCATGAACTCCTATGAGCGTCACGTGATCCACACCGCGCTGCAGGACTATGAGGGCGTCTCCACCAGCTCCACCGGCACCGAACCGATCCGCGGTGTCGTCGTGAGCTATGAGCGGCCCCAGCAGCCCGAGCGTCCCAGCAAGAAACCCACCAGCCGCGAGTGGGCATGACGTCGCTCCAAGCTTCACATCCCTCGCAGCCGCGCGCAGCGCGACGGCTCGCTTGTTTCGCTGCCGCTCCTTTCCAAACGAAAGCCTTCGCTTTCGTTTGGTGATCTCAATGAAGGAGGAATTCTATCATGGTATTTGAAAAACTGAGAGAAATTCTCGCCGAGCAGCTGGAGATTGATCCCGCGACCATCACCATGGATACCGATTTTGTGGAAGATCTGCAGGCCGATTCTCTGGACTTCGTGGAGATGATCGCCTCCGCCGAGGAGGAGTTCAACATCGTTGTCTCCGAGGAATCCGTCGGCGATTTCCGCACCATCCGCCAGGTCGTCGAGTATCTCGAAACGCTGGTTAAGTAAACATTGACAGAGACCGTCTGAAAGGACGGTCTCTGTATTGTAATAATAATTAACATAAAAATATTATCGTAAACTAATTTCACAATAAAACGTGACTGCCAATCGGCAGTCACGCTTTGATTTTGTGTGTGCTTTTTTAGAAAACGTCTTCGACAACCTTCTCGGGCGGGTTCACGAGCAGCTCCGGCTGCTTGATGTACATCTTGAAGATCTTGAAGCCCTGCGCGTAGTCAAAGCCGTCGCAGATACGCTCGTCGGTATTGATCTTGAAGTCGATGTACTTGCGCGGCGCTACGGTGCCGTCCTTCTGCACTTCATAGGTCTTCCGCTTCGCGCCGAAGGCGATGAAGGCGGGCAGCGTGCCGAAGTTATACAGGTGGTGATACACCGGACCGATGCCGATCGAGCCCAGATCGGTGATGATCATGGAGCCGTGGAAGGGGCTGGCGTCGAGCAGGCTCTGGGGGATGATACCGAAGTAGTCCATCACCTTCAGCACCCAGATGGCGAAGCGGAGCACAAAGCGGGGGAGCTTCGTGAGCGTTGCGGCAACCTGCTCGGTGTTGTTGTCCTCCTCGCCGTATTTGATCTCGTCGATCTTCTCGTTCATCTTGTGGTACACGTCGTAAATGGTGTCATACGGGTCAAACACGACCTTGATCGTTGTCTCGCCGGCCTCGGCGGTCATGCCGCGGCGCACTGTGAGCACGACCTCGATGTTGTTTCTGGCGTAAATCCGCCGCCCGCAGATGAAGCGGTTGATGGCCGGGCGCTGGCTGATCAGACGCACATAAGCTGCGATGAACAGATGCAGATAGCCCAGACCCTTGTAGCCCTCTCTGCGCTTTTCTCTCAGCCAGCGATCGGTTTCGGTGATCTCGGCGGAGTCTTCAAACTGGTTGCAGGCGTCGTTTTTCTGCACCATGATGAAGGGGATGAATTTATAGAAAGGATCCAGAGACCGGAGCAGCCGACCGTCTTTGCGGTCGCCGAGTCGTTTCTTTCCGGGCATGGGGGGGACCTCCTTTATTATTTTGAATTTTTGAACCTTTTAATATTATATCGTATTTTCGCCGCTGTGACAAGCATTTCCCACGGATATTTCATGAAGATTTCGATTGAGACAAAATAACAAACATGCAGTCGTATAACCAAACAATTTTCAGCTTTGTGAAAACGATGAAATTCAGCTGTTTTCAGAAGCATAATTTGTCAAGAATGTAACAAGCCTGTCAAAAAGCTAGTAAAATCAACAGAATTTTAACGGCAATGTCAGAAAATAAATTAGTAAAATTGTTGAAAAACAGACGGGGTGAGTCTTGCGAAATCGTTTAAAATGGTATATCATGATGTTGAATTCCGTGTATAGGTATATTGATATGCCACAATACCTGTGCAAAAATGTTCAAAAATACACATGTCGGGAGGTGTGTGAATGTCATTTGAAGCGATCACTACGGTCCGGGAAGCGGAAGAGCGCGCCAGGCAGATCAAGACGGAAGCTGCGCAGTCTGCGGCCGAGGCGATCGAAGCGGCTGAGGCGGACGGCAAGGCTGCACTTCAGGCGGCGCTGGATAAAGCCCGCGGCGAACTGAAGTCCCTGCAGACCAAAACGGACGAGAAGGCCACCCAGGACGCTGAGACGCTGGCTGCCGAGACGAAGGAAAGTCAGGCTGCCATGCGAACGCGCGCCAACGCGAGACTGGACCAGGCGGCGTCACTCATCGTGGAAAGGATCGTGAATAGCTGATGGCCATTGTAAAAATGAAAAAGCTGCAGCTAATGGTGGTCCGGGAGCAGAAGGAAGCGCTCCTCCGCGATCTGATGCTTCTTGGCTGCGTGTCCGTCACGGAGCCGAATCTGCCGCAGGAGGGGGAGGACGCGGACTATCTCCGCGCCGAATCCGGCGGGCTGGTGGAGGCGAGAGCCAATCAGGCCAGACTCACCGGAGCGCTCGCCCTGCTGGACAAGTACGCTCCTGCCAAGTCCAAGTTTCTCGCTGCCCGCCCTGAGGTGTCGGAAGAGGAGTTTCTGGACGAGGCCGCGCTGAACCGGGAGCTCGAGGCCGCTGCCGCCGTGGAGGATCTCGAGGCGCAGATCCGCAGACTCACATCGGAAGAGAGCCGTCTGCGTGCCTCGAACGAGGCGCTCAGCCCCTGGCTGGGTCTGGATCTCCCGCTGGAGACGAAGGGCACCGCCACGACGGACGTGATTCTCGGCACCATTCCCGCGGTCATGGATCTGAACGAGGCGCGTCAGGCGCTGGCATCGGCGGCTCCCGAGGCGGAGCTCTATCCGATCAACGCCGACAAGGATGCGCACTATCTGCTTTTGCTCTGCATCAAGGATGCGCAGGCTGATGCGCTCGCTGCGCTTCGCGCCTATGGCTTTGCCATTGCGAGCGTCGCCGGCACGAAAGGCACCGCCCGCGAGCAGACGGAGACGCAGAAGCAGCAGATCGAGGACATCGGCAGACAGCGCAGGGAGCTCGAGGAGAAAATCGTCTCCTATGCGCCGCACCGGGACGCCTTTAAGCTCAGCATCGACCGTACCACCGCCCTCATCGGCAAGGCCGAGGCGGCGGAGCGCATGGTCGGCACAGACTCTGTTGTCTGTCTCAACGGCTGGATGGAAGCGCCGGAGGAAGCTCGGGTGCTGGAGGTTCTCTCGAAGTATGACTGCTCCTGGGATCTGCAGGATCCCGTGGAGGAGGAGTACCCCGAGGTCCCCGTCAAGCTGAAAAACAACGCCCTCACGGAGCCGCTGAACATGGTCACGAACATGTACAGCCTTCCGGCTTACGGCACGGTCGACCCGAACCCGCTCATGGCGGCGTTCTTTATCGTGTTCTACGGCATCATGATGGCGGACATGGGCTATGGTCTGATGATGATCATCGCAGCCCTTGTCGTCAAGCACTTTGTAAAACCCAAACGGGGCATGAAGATCTTCACGAACCTGCTGCTCGAGGGCGGCATCGCCACATTTATCATGGGTATTGTCACCGGCGGCTTCTTCGGCGATCTCATCCCCACCCTGCATAAGATGTTCACCGGCACGGAGATGGGCGATAACTTCCTGACCAAGCCTCTGCTGAACCCTCTGGGGCAGACAGAGATGGTGCTCTACGGCGCCATGGTTCTGGGCGTGATTCACCTCTTCACCGGCATGATCATCAACATGGTGGAAAAATGCCGCAAGGGAGACGCCAAGAGCGCCATCTTCGAGGAGGGCTCCTGGTTCGTGATTTTCGCGGGTCTGGGTCTGTTCATCCTCAAGAAGGGCAACATCGCCGGCATTCCCGTTGTGCTGTGCATCGGCGCGATCATGCTGATCTACGGCGCGGCTTATCCCGCCAAGGGGATCGGCGGCAAGGCAGTGGCAGTCCTCGCCGCGATCTACAACGGCGTCACCGGCTGGCTTGGTGACATCCTGTCGTATTCCCGACTCATGGCGCTCATGCTCGCGGGCAGCGTCGTCGCTCAGGTGTTCAACAATCTGGCGACCATGCCCCAGGGCGAAGGCAAGGTCACGGTTCTGTCCTTTATCATGTTCGTCGTCATCTTCCTCGTGGGCCACGCGCTGAACTTCGCGCTGAACCTGCTCGGCTGCTTCGTGCATGACCTTCGTCTGCAGTGCCTGGAGTTCTTCGGAAAGTTCTATCAGGACGGCGGCAAGCCCTTCCAGCCTCTGGAAATCAACACTAAATTTGTAGATGTGGAAAACCACGTCTGAGCGCGTTTCGTTTAACACACTTCATTCAAGGAGGAAATAAAAATGGGATTTTTGGAATCTTTCGGCGGTCTGGCCATCGGTCTGCTGGGCGCGGCTCTGGCTGCGGCTCTGGCCTGCGCGGGCTCTGCTCAAGGTACCGGCATTGCCGGTGAGGCATGTGCGGGTCTGATCAGCGAGGACCCCACCAAGTTCGGTAAGGCCATGGTCATGCAGGTTATCCCCGGCACGCAGGGTCTGTACGGCTTTGTGGTCTGGTTCCTGGCCAACTCCCGCGTTCTGGCGGCATACGCTGCCGGCGGGCTGGATGTGGCGCTCGGCTGCCGTTTCCTGGCTGCCTGCCTGCCCATCGCCATCGGCGGTCTGATCTCCGCTGCTGCGCAGGGCCGTGTGGCTGCCGCTTCCATCAACATCCTGGCCAAGAAGCCTGATGACTGGGCCAAGGGCATGGTGTTCTGCATCACCGTTGAGTTCTACGCCATCCTCTGCCTGCTGGCTTCCATCATGATGCTGTTCGCCATCTGACCCCCGATCTTCGGACAGAAGGGAAGATGTCTATGACTGGTATTGAAAAAATCACCGGCCGCATCGAGGCGGACGCACGCGCTGAGGCGGCGAACATTGCCGCCGAGGCCAACGCAAAGTGCGCCGAGATCCGTGCCGAATATGAAAAGAAAGCGGAGGACGCCTATTGGGAGACCCTTCGCTCCGGTGTGAAAGAGTGCGAGGACCGGGCGGATCGTCTGGGCCGTCTGGCCGGAATGGAGGCCAGAAAGAGCACTCTGAATCTGAAGCAGACCATGGTCGGCGAAGCTTTTGAACTCGCCGTGAAGAAGATCTGCGAGATGCCGCAGGGAGACTATGTCACCGCCATGGCGAAGCTGGCTGCCAAGGCCGCTTCCGGGCGCGAGGCCGTCGCCTTCAACGCATCCGACCGGGACCGCTGCGGGGCGGACATCGTCGCCGCTGCGAACGTTCTGCTCACAGAGCAGGGCAAGCCGGGCGAACTCACCCTCTCCGCCGATACCCGGCCGATCCGCGCCGGATTCGTGCTGCAGCAGGGCGATGTGGAGATCAACTGCGCGGTGGAAACGCTCTCCGAGCTCAGCCGGGGCGACCTGGCGGGCAAAGTCGCCGCGATTCTGTTTGACTAACGTTCTGATTGGTCTGGCGTCTGCCAAGCCAAGAAGGAGGAACGAATTTGGCTACTATTAACGAAACCAATTATCTGGCCATCACGGCCATGCTTGCCGCGCGCACGCCCGCCATGCTCTCGGCCGACCGGCTCGAGCGCATGATCGCCGCTCCCAGCGACGATGAGGCCGTCAAGGTGCTTGACGAGTGCGGCTACGGCGATCTCTCCGGACTGAGCGCGGACGAGCTCAATGCCGCGCTGGAGGACCACATCGCCGCCATCTTCGACGAGGTGGAGCACATGGCCCCGGAGAAGCAGCTGGTGCAGATGTTCCGTCTGAAGTATGACTACCATAACATCAAGACGATCATCAAAGCCCATGGCGCCGGCACGAAGGGGGAGAGTCTGCTCTCCAAGCGCGGCAGTGTCCCGGCTGAGGTTCTGCAGCATGCCTATCAGAGCGACGAATACCTCGAGGTGCCTGTGGATCTGGCGGAGGCCATGCAGGAGGCCGGGAGCATTCTCGCTCGCACGGCGAACCCGCAGCTGGCCGACTTTGCGCTCGACCGCGCCTATTTCGCCGGTCTGCAGAAGCTGTGTCAGGGGCTGAGCGACGAGGGCTTTTCCAAAGCCTGGGTCAAGCTCCAGATCGACAGCGCCAATCTCCGCTCCGCCGTGCGTACCCGCCGCATGGGCAAGGACGCCGATTTCCTGCGTCTGGCTCTGGTTCCCGGCGGCGAGGTGAATGAGAACACCGTGGCGCTCGCCGATTCCGGAGACGCGCTGGCTGAGCTCTATAAGGGCACGCGGCTCGCCGCCGCGGCCGAGGCCGGCTCTGCCGCCGTCAGCGGCGGCTCGCTCATGGCCTTTGAGCAGGCCTGTGACAACGCGCTTATGGGCTATGTCCGCGAGGCGAAGATCATGCGCTTCGGTGCAGCACATGTGGTGAGCTATCTGGCCGCCATGGAAAACGAAACCACTGCCGCGAGAATGGTTCTCTCGGGACGGATGGCAGGACTCAAGAGCGAGACCATCCGGGAAAGGCTGCGTGATACCTATGCTTAAAATTGCCGTCATCGGCGGCGCCGAGACCGTCATGGGCTTCAAGGCTCTCGGGCTCGAAGCCTGCCCGGTGTCCAACGTGGAGGAGGCGCGCAAGACGCTCCGCCACCTCACCCGGGACAGCGAGGATTACGCCATCATCTATCTCGAGGAGAATCTGGCCGCCGAGCTCCAGCCGGAGATCGACCGCTACAAGGATTCGCCCTCTCCCGCGATCATCCTCATTCCCGGCAGAGAAGGCCCTCTGGGTCTGGGCCAGTCGGCCCTGGTCGCCGCGGTGGAACGCGCCGTCGGCTCCAACATCCTTCAGTAATTCCTATCCAAATCCTTCAATGAAAGGAACGATGTAATTTGAGCGGAACGATTACAAAAGTTTCCGGCCCGCTGGTCGTGGCCAACGGCCTTGCCGACGCCAACGTCTCCGACGTTGTCCGTGTGGGCAAGCAGCGCCTGATCGGCGAGATCCTGAACATGACCGGCGACAGCGCCTCCATCCAGGTCTATGAGGAGACCTCCGGCCTGGGCCCCGGGGCAGAGGTGGAGACCACCGGAATGCCCCTGAGCGTGGAGCTGGGCCCCGGCATGCTGGAGAACATCTATGACGGTATCCAGCGTCCGCTGCCTGAGATTCGCGACATTGCCGGTTCCACCATCACCCGCGGCATCGAAGTTCCCGCGCTGAACCGTGAGCGCGTCTGGAAGTTTGAGCCCGTGGCGAAAGCGGGCGACAAGGTCGTCGGCGGCGACGTCATCGGAACCGTCCAGGAGACCAGCGCCATCCTCCACAAGATCATGGTGCCGCCCAACATGAAGGGCACCATCAAATCCATCACCGGCGGCGAGTTCACCGTGGACAAGACCGTTGCCGTCCTCACGGACGAGGCGGGCGTGGACCATGAGCTGAGCATGATTCAGCGCTGGCCTGTCCGTATCGGCAGACCCTATGCCGCGAAGTTCGCCCCCAACAAGCCCATGAACTCCGGCCAGCGTATCATTGATACGCTCTTCCCGATCGCCAAGGGCGGCACGGCTGCCGTCCCCGGCCCGTTCGGTTCCGGCAAGACCGTCGTGCAGCACCAGCTGGCCAAGTGGTCCGACGTGGACATCGTGGTCTACATCGGCTGCGGCGAGCGCGGCAACGAGATGACCGACGTTCTGATGGAGTTCCCCGAGCTGACCGACCCGCGCAACGGCGAGCCGCTGATGAAGCGTACCGTCCTGATTGCGAACACCTCCGACATGCCCGTGGCCGCCCGTGAGGCGTCCATCTATACCGGCATCACCATCGCGGAGTACTTCCGCGACATGGGCTATGACGTCGCCGTTCTGGCCGACTCCACCTCCCGCTGGGCCGAGGCTCTGCGTGAGATGTCCGGCCGTCTGGAAGAGATGCCCGGTGAGGAAGGCTACCCGGCTTACCTCGCGTCCCGTCTGGCGCAGTTCTATGAGCGCGCCGGCTGCGTGAGATGCATCGGCAGCGACGACCGCCGCGGCTCTGTCACCGCCATCGGCGCCGTGTCGCCTCCCGGCGGCGATATCTCCGAGCCTGTCTCTCAGGCGACCATGCGTATCGTCAAGGTCTTCTGGGCGCTGGACTCCAGCCTCGCGTATGCCCGTCACTTCCCGGCCATCAACTGGCTGACGTCCTACTCGCTGTATGTCGACTCTCTCAAGCCCTGGTATGAGGCCACCTTCGGCCCCGAGTACATGGCAAACCGCGCGCAGGCCATGAGCATCCTCCAGCAGGAGAGCGAGCTGCAGGAGATCGTCCGCCTCGTCGGTCAGGACGCGCTGAGCCCCGCCGACCGCCTCACCATGGAGACGGCCAAGATGATCCGCGAGGACTTCCTCCAGCAGAACGCCTTCGTCGATATCGACTCCTACAGCGAATATCGCCGTCAGTACCTGCTGCTCGGCATGGTTCTGCACTATGACGCGCTCTGCCGCGAAGCGCTGGACAAGGGCGCTGACATGCAGAAGCTCATTTCCATTCCCGCCCGTGTCGCCATCGGCCGCGCCAAGAGCGTGCCCAGCGATGAGTATGAGGCGGTCTATGGCCAGATCCGGGAGGATATGAACACCCAGATCAAAGAGATCATTGCCGGAGGTGAGGACCTGTGATCAAAGAATATAAAACCATTCGGGAGATCGCCAGCCCTCTGATGCTGGTCAATCAGGTGGAAGGCGTCACGTATGACGAGCTGGCTGAGATCGAACTGCCGAACGGCGAGGTTCGCCGCTGCAAGGTTCTCGAGGTCGAGGGCGACACCGCCGTTGTTCAGCTCTTCGAGAGCGCGCAGGGCATCAATCTTGCCCAGTCCAAGGTCCGTTTCCTGGGCCACCCGCTGGAGCTCGGCGTGAGCGAGGATATGCTCGGCCGCGTCTTCAACGGCATGGGCGAGCCCATTGACGGCGGCCCCGCCATCCTGGCCGAGGCGCACAAGGACATCAACGGTCTTCCCATGAACCCCGCTGCCCGCGCCTATCCCGCCGAGTTTATCCAGACCGGCGTATCTACGATCGACGGTCTGGACACCCTGGTCCGCGGCCAGAAGCTGCCGATCTTCTCCGCCTCCGGTCTGCCGCACGCGGCGCTTGCGGCGCAGATCGCCCGTCAGGCCCGCGTTCTGGGCGACGGCGAGAACTTCGCCGTGGTCTTCGCCGCCATCGGCATCACGTTTGAGGAGTCTGAATACTTCATTCAGGAATTCCGCCGCACCGGCGCCATCGACCGTACCGTCGTCTTCTCCAACCTCGCCAACGACCCCGCTGTCGAGCGCATTTCCACCCCGCGTATGGCGCTGACTGCGGCCGAGTATCTGGCCTTTGAGAAGGACATGCAGGTGCAGGTCATCCTGACCGACATCACGAACTACGCCGAGGCTCTGCGTGAGGTCTCCGCCGCGAAGAAAGAGGTCCCCGGCCGCCGCGGCTATCCCGGCTACCTCTACACCGACCTTGCGGCGCTGTATGAACGCGCCGGCCGCCGCATTGGCAAGCGCGGCTCCATCACCATGATCCCGATCCTCACCATGCCTGAGGACGACAAGACCCACCCCATCCCCGACCTGACCGGTTACATCACCGAGGGTCAGATCATCCTCTCCCGCGACCTGCACCGCAAGGGCATCGTGCCTCCCGTGGACGTGCTGCCCAGCCTGTCGCGTCTGAAGGATAAGGGCATCGGCGTCGGCAAGACCCGTGAGGATCACTCCGGCACGATGAACCAGCTCTTCGCGGCCTATGCCCGCGGCAAGGACGCCAAGGAGCTCATGACCATCCTCGGTGAGGCGGCGCTGTCTGAGGACGACAAGCAGTTTGCGAAGTTCGCCGACGAGTTTGAAAAGCGCTACGTCAACCAGGGCAACGAGACCAACCGCTCCATCGAGGAGACGCTGGATCTCGGCTGGGATCTGCTGCGGATCCTGCCGCGCACGGAGCTGAAGCGTATCAAGCCCGAGTTCATCGAGAAGTATCTTCCCGAAGAAGCGTGAGTCAGATCACGACTGAATTGAAAAGGTAGGTGATTTGATGGCAAGTACCGCGATCACGCCGACCAGAATGGTCTTGAACCAGTTAAAGGGTCGGCTGAAAACCGCGCGCCGCGGCCACAAGCTTCTGAAGGACAAGCGAGATGAGCTGATGCGCCAGTTTTTGGACATCGTGCGGCTGAACCAGCAGCTGCGCGCCAAGGTGGAGCAGGGGCTCACGGAGGCCTTCGGATCGCTGTCCGTCGCCTCGGCGATCATGTCGCCGGAAATGCTGGAGCAGTCCCTTCTGTATCCCCGTCAGAGCGTGGAGCTTGGCGTGACGTATAAAAACATCATGAGCGTGAACGTTCCGGTCTATGATTTCAAGACCAAGAACGACGACCCGTCTGAGATCTTCCCCTACGGCTTTGCGCAGACGTCCGGCGAGCTGGACGATGCGCTCGAGCAGCTGGCCAATGTCTTCAAGGACATGCTGGAGCTGGCCCAGATCGAAAAGAGCATGCAGCTTCTGGCCCAGGAGATCGAAAAGACCCGCCGCCGCGTCAACGCTCTGGAATACGTCATGATCCCCGAGCTGGAGGAAAACATCCGCTATATCACCATGAAGCTGGATGAAAACGAATCCTCCACCAAGGTCCGCCTCATGAAGGTGAAGGAAATGGTCCTGCAGGACGCGCACGATTTCAAGTACTAAACCAAACTAAAAAACCGCTGTGCAGCGCACAGCGGTTTTTTTATTGTATCGTCCCGCAGCCCAAAATTTCGCCCCGCTCCCCGTAAAACACCGCCGCCTGCCCCGGTGCAGGGGCGCGCACCGGGGAATCGAACACGACGTCGGCTGCGTCATCCCGCACGGTGACCGTGCCGGTTTCGCCCGCGTGGTGATAGCGAATTTTGACTTTTGCGCGAAATGATGTTTCTGCCTCCGGCGGCGCCATGCCCATCCAGTCCAGATCCTCGCAGTGAATCTCTGTGCGCAGCAGGGAAGCGGCGTCTGAAAGCACAACCTCGTTCGTATCTGCCCGGATTTGGTTTACATAAAGTGGTTTCTGCGCAGAGATTCCCAGCCCTTTTCGCTGACCCACCGTGTAGTGGATGATGCCCTTGTGCCGCCCCAGCGCGCGTCCGCCGCCGTCAACAAAATTGCCCTCAGGGCAGTCCGCTCGCTCCAGAATGAAATCGGCATAGTCGCCCTCCGTCACAAAGCAGAGCTCCTGCGAGTCCGGCGACTGCGCGGAGGGGAGCGAGAGCTGCCCGGCGATGGAGCGCACCTCTGCCTTGGTCAATTGTCCGAGCGGGAGAATCGTGCGGCGCAGCTGTGCCTGCGTCAGCCGGCAGAGCATGTAGCTCTGATCCTTGGCTGTGTCCTGCGCCGGGAGGAGTGTGCAGCGCCCGTCTTCGGATCGCTCGATCACGGCGTAATGACCGGTTGCCACATAGTCCGCGCCCATGAGATCGGCGCAGGCGAGAAGCTTTTCCCACTTGACGTGCCGGTTGCATTCCACGCAGGGGCTGGGTGTGCGGCCGCGCAGATATTCTTGCACGAACGGGTCTGTGACATGGGCTTCGAACTCTGAAACGCAGCTGTATACGTGATAGGGAATCCCCAGCGCCTCGGCGGTCAGCCGCGCCCGGTCGATCCGGCAGCAGCGGTTTTCGCCGCCCTGCCAGGTGCGCAGCGTCACGCCGATCACGTCCATCCCCGCCGCCTTGAGCAGATACGCCGCCACCGCGCTGTCCACGCCGCCGGACAATCCCACAATGACTTTTGACATTCGCTTACCTCCATAATCCTATTGACTTTATAGGTTATATTGATTATACTGCCAACAGGAACATTTTGCAACCGGAGGAGATGACTGTCATGCGCATTGCGCTCGCGCAAATGAAAATGTCCCCCGTGATGGAGGACAATTACCAGAAGTCCTTGGAGCAGATCCGCCTCGCCGCCGAGGGCGGCGCCTCGCTTGTCTGCTTTCCGGAAATTCATCTCTCGCCGTTCTTCCCGCAGTATGTGGGGCGGGACGCCTCCGCCTATGTGATCGCGCCGGACAGCCGGTATATTCAGGGCGTCTGCGCCGCGTGCCGGACACACGGAATCTGGGCGTCTCCGAATTTCTACGTGGAGGAGGACGGAAAGCGGTACGATATGAGTCTGCTCGTGAGCGACCGGGGCGAAATTGTCGGTCGGCAGAAGATGGTGCACATTGCGCAGGCGGCCTGCTTCTATGAGCAGGACTATTACACGCCCTCGGAGGAGGGGTTCACCGTGTTCGACACACCGCTCGGCAGGATCGGCATCGTTGTCTGCTTTGATCGCCATTATCCCGAGAGTGTGCGCACGCTTGCCCTGCGCGGCGCGGAGCTCATTCTGATTCCGACGGCCAATACGGTGGACGAGCCGTCCGACGTCTTTCAGTGGGAGATCAAAATTCAGGCCTTCCACAGCAGCGTGAACATTGCCATGTGCAACCGCGTCGGCACGGAAGGGGAGATGACCTTTTCCGGCGAGTCGATCGTCTCGGACTATGAGGGCAATACCATTGCCCTTGCGGACGGCCGTGAGCAGATGCTTTTTGCCGAGGTGGATCTGCCTGCCGCGGCGGCGACGCGCGCGCGAAAGCCCTATACCTCGCTTCGCCGTCCGGAGCTCTACGAATAAAAAGAATCCCCAAGATCATCGATCTTGGGGATTCTGCATTAGATTTGTTTTACTCCGCGTCGGTGGGAATGTTGCCGGTGGCTTCGCCGGTGGCGGAGACTTCGTAGACCAGAGCGTCCTCTTCGGGAGCGGCGGGCTCGTCATAGAAGACTTCCTCTTCCACGACCTCGCGCTTGGGAGCCGGCTCGGGCTGGGTCAGCGCACGGATGGACAGGCTGATCTTGTGCTTCTCCTCGTCCACGGCGGTAATCTTGGCGTCGACCACGTCACCCACGCTCAGCACGTCGTCGGGCTTGCCGATGCGGCGGTTGGCAATCTGGGAGATGTGGATCAGGCCGTCCACACCGGGGAGCACCTCGGCGAAAGCGCCGAAGGGCATGAGCTTCACGACGGTGACCTTCGCCACGTCGCCGACAGCGTAAGTGCTGGTGAACTTGTCCCAGGGATTGCCGTTGGGATCCTTGTAGCCAAGGGAGATGCGGCGCTTCTCAGCGTCGAAGCTGATGACGTAGACGTCAACCTCGTCGCCCACGGAGAGAACCTCGGCGGGGGACTTGATGCGGCTCCAGCTCAGCTCGGAGACGTGGGCCATGCCGTCGATGCCGCCGATGTCGACGAAAGCACCGTAGCTGGTCAGGCTCTTCACGACGCCGTGATACTGCTTGCCGACCTCGATCTCGTTCCAGACCTTCTCGGCGCGCTCGCGGCGCTCCTTCTGCAGCACGGCACGGATGGAACCGACGACGCGCTTGCGGCCGCGGTTGACCTCAGTGATCTTCAGACGCACATTCTGCTTCACGAGCTCGGTCATCGGGCGATCCTTCGGCAGACCGGACTGGGAAGCGGGCACGAACACGCGAACACCCTTGACGTTCACGACGATGCCGCCCTTGTTCTCCTCGGTGACGACGCCTTCGACGACCTCGCCGCTCTCCTGTGCCTCTTCGATGGCGGCCCAGTGCTTCACGGCGTCCAGACGCCTCTTGGAGAGCATCGCGGTGCCTTCCACGTCGTTCACGCGGACGACCTGCGCCTCGATCTCGTCGCCGACGTGGATCACGTCTTCGACCTTGATGCCGTCGTCGGTGAATTCGCTGGTGGGAATGAAGCCGGAATACTTCGCGCCGATGTCCACACTAATCTCGGTGCCGCTGATGGCGACAACGATACCGGTGACCTTATCTCCGTTATATACAGGCTTCAGAGATGCCTCCAGCATGGCGTCAAAGGTCTCCTCAGTCTCTGCCGCGACGGCAGCGGGAGCTTCCTCCACGGGGGCTTCCACAGGGGCCTCCACAGGGGCCTCGTTTACTTCGACTGTGGTCTCTTCAGTCAGGATTTCGTCAGTCATGGTTTGTTACCTCCTTAATGTTCCATGAGGCGGGACTCCGGCGTTGAGCCCGTGACCCCCATGGTCGAACGCGCTGAATCTTGCGCATTATTTACAAAATGATGGACGCCTCCGAGACTCGGAACTGCACGGCTGATGCGTTGATTTACCGCAGCAAAGCCAATACGCGTCACACTAACGTATTGTATCAGAGTTTTTCACTTTTGTACACTGTTTTTTTGAGAAAATTTTGTATTCCCACAGTTTTTCTTCCCATTCCGGAAGATGCGGCTCCGTTCTTGGAGATTTTGACCAAACACCGGAGCAAAAAGTCTCACTTGTGTGTAATCAAACACCCGTTTTTTCGCCCGGCAGCAGGCGCTCCAGCGTCTCTGCCGCCTCCCGGATGATCCAATCGGGCACAGAGGCGCCCGCCGTGAGACCAATGGTCTCGGCGCTTTCGAGCGCGGAGAGATCGAGCTGCGCCGCGTTTTCGATAAACTGCACGGTCTCACAGTGCCGCCGGCAGATCTCGTTTAGGTGGCGGCTGTTGGCGCTGTGCTTCGCGCCGATGACGACCATGGCGCTGCACTCCGTGGAGAGCTTTTCCGCCTCGCTCTGGCGGGTGGAGGTCGCGCCGCAGATGGTGTTTTCGATCTGCACATCGGCGCAGCGCGCGCGGAGTACGTCGGCGCAGGCATCGAATTTGTCCTTGGTCTGCGTCGTCTGAATCACCATGGTCACGGGCGTCTCGGGCGCGAGCGTGCCGGCGTCAAAGAGCGCTTCCAGTTCCTTTGCGTCCTCTGCCACGATAGGGTGGGCGCACCAGCCGCAGATGGCCTGCACCTCCGGGTGATTTTTCGCGCCGATGATCACGGGCTGCCGCCCCGCGGCGGACGCCTCAGAGACAATGTTGTGAATGTGCTTCACTCTCGGACAGGTTGCGTCCACCACGTCGGCGCCGGTGGCAAGGAGCGTGTCATACAGTGCTTTCGTGATGCCGTGCGAGCGCACGATCACCGCGTCGCCCGGGCCGAGGTCGTCCGGGTTCGTCGTCACGCGCAGCCCCTTCTGCTCGAGACTCTGCACCACGTCCGCGTTGTGAATCAGATCGCCGAAGCTCCAGCAGCGCTTTTCCTGCTGCAGCATCTCCTCAGCCATCTTTACGCTCCGGCTCACGCCGAAGCAGAAGCCTGCGCTTTTTGCCGCTGTCAGCTGTTTCATTTCTGCGCCTCCAGAGTGGTTTCAATGAGTCTGCACACCGCGTCGATGCTCTGCTCCAGCGTCAGGTCACTCGTGTCGACCAGCACCGCATCCTCCGCCTGACGCAGGGGCGCGGTCTCGCGGTGGGAGTCGTTCCAGTCGCGTTTTTCAATGTCCTGAAGCACCTCGTCGAAGGTGGTTTCCACGCGCTTTTCCAGCAGCTCCCTGAGTCTGCGCTCGGCGCGCCGCTCGGCGCTCGCGGTGAGGAAGATTTTCAGCGTCGCGTCCGGGAGCACCACGGTGCCGATGTCGCGCCCGTCCATGACGACGCTCTGCGTCTTCGCGAGATTGCGCTGCATGTCCAGCAGAAAGGCGCGCACCTCCGGCAGCGCGGAGACGCTGGACGCCCGCAGAGAGTTTTCCGGCAGACGGATCGCGTCTGACACATCCTCGCCGCCGAGCAGCATGCGCTGCACGCCGCGCTCGTCATAGCCCATGGAAATGTCAAGCGAGGGCAGCAGCGAAACCACGGCGTCCCTGTCGCCGCAGTCCGCGCCCGCGGAAAATACTGCGTGCGCCACCGTGCGGTAGATCGCGCCGGTGTCCACATAGATCAGGCCGAACCGCTTTGCGGCAGCTCGCGCAATCGTGCTTTTCCCCGCGCCGGAAGGGCCGTCAATGGCCACGGAAATTAACGGTTTCATATGGGTAATCCTCACTTATAAATGAAAAATACTGAGATGCCTCGCAGAGTTCGCACTCGCAAGCGCGAAATAACCAAATCTATTTTTGTGACTGAACTTGTTTGGGCACAAAAATACTTCTCGCGAAAGGGCTTGTGCCGTTATCGCGAACCGTTGTTCGCAGCCCGGCGCAAGCCCTGGAGTGCAGCTTTTTCGTCAGAAAACGTTGTTTTCTGACGAGGCCAGCGCCTGTCCCGCGGTGTATCCCGTGGACCAGGCGATCTGGAGATTAAACCCGCCGGTATAGGCGTCGAGATCGAGCACCTCACCTGCGAAGTAGAGCCCCGGCGTCAGCTTCGACTCCATGGTTCTCGGGTTGACTTCTTTTAAGTTCACGCCGCCCGCCGTCACGATGGCCTCCGCAATCGGGCGCGCGCCGGAGACGGAGACGGGGAAGTGCTTCAGCAGCTGCACGAGCGCATGCCGCTGCTCGCGCGTCACGGTGTTCACCTTCTGCTCGCCCGGAATGCCGGAGAGCGCCACAAGCACCGGCACCATGCTGCGTCCCGCGAGATCGAACAGCGCGTTCTTAAACTCCCGGTTTGCGTATTTTTCAAAGTCGCGCAGTACCCGCGCGTCCAGCTTTTTTTCGTCCAGCCCCGGCTTGAGATCAATCTCCAGCCGGTATTGATGCGCTTTGAAATCGCGCATATGTGCGCTCGCGGAGAGCACGAGCGGTCCAGACACGCCAAAGTGCGTGAAGAGCATTTCGCCAAGCTCCGTGTAGAGCGCCTTGTTCGTCTCGTCATAGGCCGTGAGCGTCACATTCCGCAGCGAAAAGCCCTGCAGCTCGGCGCACCATGGATCGTCAGACTCCAGCGGTACCAGACTCGCCCGCGGCTCCGTGACGGAGTGACCGAGCGACCGCGCAAAGCGCAGTCCGTCGCCGGTCGAGCCTGTGGCGGGATAGCTCAGTCCGCCCGTGCAGACCACGGCGGCGGAGCAGGTGATTGTCCCGGATTCGGTCACCACGGCACTGACCGCGCCGTTTTCGGTGAGAATCTTTTTCGCCTTCGTGTGCAGCACCTGAACGCCTGCATCGATCAGCGCATTTCCAAGCGCGTCGGCAATATCGTGCGCCCGGTCAGACACCGGGAACACGCGGTTTCCGCGCTCTGTTTTGAGCGGCACGCCCAGACTCTCGAAAAAAGCCATGGTATCGGCGGGGGAGAGCTTGTTCAGGGCGCTGTAGAGAAACCGGCCGTCGCCGGGGATGTGTTTGAGAACGTTTTTCTCGTCGCTGTTGTTGCAGACGTTGCAGCGGCCTTTTCCGGTGATGCGCACCTTGCGGCCCAGCTGACGGTTGGGCTCGAGCAGGATGACCTCCGCGCCGCCGCAGGCGGCTGTATAGGCGCACATCATTCCGGCAGCGCCGCCGCCGATCACGATCACATCAGTCTTCATTGATCTGATAAACTCCGTATTCTTTCCAGATTTGCTCCAGATCCCGGAAGGTTGCAAAGGTTTGCTCCCGGTCCTGCACGCCCACAGCCGCAATCAGAGCGTTGATCAGTCCCATGGGCGCCACGAGAGAGTCGAGGAAGGATACCATCTCGCTCTTGGCATAGAGACAGACGGTCGAGCTGTCGCTCAGCGGGGAAGCGGGGCTGTCCGTGATGCCGAGCGTCGCCGCGCCGCGGCCTCTGGCAAAGCCCATCACGTTCACCGTGCGGTTGGAGTAGCGCGGGAAGCAGATGCCAATCACGAGATCGCCTTCCTTTACGCGCATGAGCTGCTCATAGACCTCGGCCGCCGCCGTGTCCTGAATCACATAGACGTCCTCGCGCAGCACGTTCAGATACAGCCACAGAAACCGCGCGAGCGTCGTGCTCGTGCGCATCCCGACGATATAGACGTGTCTTGCAGAGCGGATGAGCTCCACTGCGCGGTTGAAGCTCTCCTGGTCGATCATGTCGAGCGTGTCCTGCAGGTTGCGGATGTCGGCGCGCAGCACGTCCTTGAGCACGTCCTGCGTGGACATGGTTGTTTCCGCCTGCTCGATGCGCTCCACGCTGGTCAGCCGCGTGCGCACGACCTCCTGCAGCGCTTTTTTCATTCCGGGATAGCCGCGGTAGCCCAGCTCAGCCGCAAAGCGAACCACCGTCGATTCGCTCACGCCCACGGCGGCGCCCATGCGCGCTGCGGTCATAAATGCCGCCTTGTCGTAGTTTTCCAGAATGTATCGTGCAATGACCCGCTGTCCCTTGGAGAAGCTGGGGAGCTGGTTTTCCAATACGGATAAAATGTCCTTTTTTTCTTTGCCTTTCATGGCGTGTTCCACCGTTTCTATTTAGAAGTGCATACAAAATTTATTTTAGCATCGTTGCTCCATTTTTCAAGCGCAAAAAACCAAAAAAACGCAATACCATCAATTTGCACAGGAACGGATGACTGCACCGGCAAAATCCTTGGCGTCCGACGGAGCGGCTGATTTGACAATATACACATTATAATGTATAATCCTAACCATATTCAGGAGGAAGCGAATATGAAATTTTCGGCCGATGATCGGATGCAGACGCTCCTTTCTGCCCCGGAAGCGATGGAAGTTCTCGAGCGCTACTATCCGAAGATTCTCAAGAATCCTGCCCTGCAGATGACGCGCTGCATGTCTCTGCGCGCTGTGGCGGCTTTCGCGCAATCGGGCATCACGCCGGAGCTGCTCGATCAGATCGATCTGGAGCTTCGCGAAATCCCGTAATCAAAAATCAGCATGCGGTCTCCTCGGAGACCGCATGTGGTCTGTAAAATCGGAGGAACGCCCTATGCCTTTATCCCTGCTGCCTCCGCTCAAGCGGATTGCCGCCGTGCATGACCTCTCCGGTCTCGGCAAATGCTCGCTTACGGTGGCGCTGCCCGTCATTTCCGCAACGGGCGTGGAGTGCGCCTGCATTCCCACCGCGCTGCTCAGCACACATACCGGCGAGTTCACCGGCTGGACGCTGAAAGATCTCTCGGAGCAGATGCTGCCCATCGCCCGCCACTGGAAGAGCACGGGCGCCCGGTTTGACGGGATCTACACCGGCTATCTCGCCGATCCCTCGCAGGCGAACACCGTTGAGCAGGTGCTCGATCTGCTCTCCGGAGATGACACGCTCGTTGTCGTTGACCCCGTCATGGCGGACAACGGCAGCTATTATTCCAATATGGGGGAGGACATGTGCGCCGCCTTCCGGCACCTGATCCGCCGGGCGGACGTCATCACCCCGAACATCACCGAGGCCGCGCTGCTCGCCGGCATCCCCTATACGCCGGACGGACACGACGAGGCGTTCCTCCGTGGCCTGTTTGCGGCGCTCTCCGAGCTTGGTCCCCGCCAGATCGTGGTCACGGGCGTCCGCGCCGATGACCGCATCGGAAACGCCGCCTATGATGTGGCGGCAGGGAAGACCCATCTGTGCCTGCGCCCGTCCCATCCCGGACTGTTCTACGGCACAGGCGATATCTTCGCCTCCAGTCTCGCGGCGCTTCTCGTGCGCGGCGCGAGTCTCTTTCAGGCGGTGGACACGGCGACCCTCCTCACGGATGACAGCATTGCCCGATCGCTGCACCACGATACCCCCCGACGCTTCGGCGTGGACTTTGAGGGCGCGCTCCCGGCCTATGTCCGCCGGGTGGGGAACCTTTTCCCGGAGCCGTCGTCATGCCAATTGGATTGAATTGTCTTGATTTGAAAATATCTGTCTGAAAAAACGGTAAAACAGGTTGACAATAATCTCAGAATATCGTATTATATGTTGAGATTAAATTTCATCATTATGTAACTTTTTAATTCTAAACCACAAGTTTTGTAACCGAAAATCAGTTGAAAAGACAACGTTTTCGGCCTGTTTTGATTTGTTACAGTCGGTTCGAGGTACGATAACCATGCAGAAAAGCTTTATGGAGCGCGTTTCCGGCTTCATTGTCGAAAAGCGGTTCCTGTTTATCCTGATTTTTCTGGCGCTGTGCATTATGTCCATCTTCACGTCCAACAGCGTGCACGTGGACGAGGATCTCACAGACTATCTGCCGGACGATTCCGAAACCCGGCAGGGTCTGGCCATCATGGAGCGGGAGTTCATCACCTATGGCGACGCCCGCGTCATGGTCTCAAACATTTCCTACGCCAAGGCGGAGGAGCTGGCCGACATGCTCCGCGATGTGGACGGCGTCAAGTCCGTGGAGCTGAGCGAGGATCCTGACCATTTCAAAGACGCTTCGGCACTGTTTGACGTCACCTTCGAGGGAGAGGCGCTGGACAATGTCGCCATTCAGGGCATGGAAAATGTCCGGCAGGCGCTCAGCGACTATGACACTTATATTTACACCGAGGTAGGCAACCCCACCGGCATCATCCTGGAGAAGGAAATGAACATGGTGCTGGTCATCCTCGTGTGCATCATCATCCTCGTGCTGCTGCTCACCAGCCGCACCTATGCCGAGGTTCCGGTGCTGCTCATCACGTTCGGCGTGGCGGTCTGGATCAACAAGGGCACCAACTACTGGTTCGGAGAGATCAGCTTCATCACCAACTCCATTGCCGCTGTGCTGCAGCTGGGTCTCGCCATCGACTACGCGATCATTCTCTGCCATCATTATACCGATGAGCGCGACGCCGGTCTCGAATCGGATCAGGCTGTAATCAAGGCGCTGAGCATGGCCATCCCCGAAATTTCCGCCTCCAGCCTCACGACCATCTCCGGTCTGCTGGCGCTGGCGTTCATGAAAATCAAAATCGGCCAGGACATGAGCTTTGTGCTCATCAAGGCCATTGTGTTCAGCATGCTCTCGGTCTTCCTGCTTATGCCGGCGCTGCTGACGCTTATGGGTCCCCTGATTGACAAGAGCCGCCACAAGCCCTTCCTGCCGAAAATCACCGCCTGGGGCCGCATGACGGTGAAAACCCGCTATGTGATCCCGCCGATTTTTGCCGTGCTCGTCATCGCTGCGGCAATTCTCGCCAACCACTGTCCCTATGTGTTCGGCTACAGCACGCTGGACACCCTCAAGCAGAACGAATACAAGGTCTCTGAGAAGAAGATTAACGCCACCTTCGGCGAGCGCAATCAGATTGCGCTGATTCTTCCCTATAAAGACTATGAGACCGAGGCGCATCTGCTGGCTGATCTGGAGGAGCTCGAGGGAATCAATTCTGTCATCGCCCTCTCCGGCACCGAGGCGCGCGACGGCTACATGGTCACAAGCTCTCTCACGCCGCGGCAGTTCGCGGATCTCACGGATCTGGACATCTCCATTGCCCGCGCGGTCTACACTGCCTACTGCACGCAGAACGATAACTTCACCAAGGCGGTCGGTCAGCTGCTCGATATTACGAATATTGACAATACCTCCGTTCCGCTCATTGAGATGATCAAGTTCGTCTATGACCAGCGCGACGCATACTCCAACCGCATCGATGATAAGATGATGTCGGATCTGGAGGAGCTGTATGACGAGCTGGTTGACGGCGAGCATCAGCTCCACACCGAGGATTACTCCCGCATGATTCTCCACCTGAACCTCCCGGTGGAGAGCGAGGAGACCTATGATTACCTCACGGTCATCAAGGGCGTCATCGGCAAATATTATACCGAGTCCTATTTCGTGGGCGAGACCGCAAAGGACAAGGACTTTTCCACTGCCTTTAAGGAGGATAACCTCCTGATCGGCATGCTCACGATCATCTTCGTCATCGCCATTCTGCTCTTCACGTTCAAGAGCGCGGCGCTGCCGGTGCTGCTGATTCTGGTCATTCAGGGCAGCATCTGGATCAACTTCTCGGTTCCGACGATTATGAAGTCGAACCTTTACTTCCTGGCTTACCTCATCGTCAGCGCCATCATGATGGGCGCGAACATCGACTACGCCATCGTCATCTCCAGCCGCTACATGCAGTTTAAGGAGAAGATGAACTATAAAGACGCCATGGTGGAAGCGCTCAATATGGCGTTTCCCACCGTCGTCACCTCCGGCACCATTCTTGCCGCCGCGGGCTTTGCCATCGGCATTCTCTCGTCGGAAAACACCGTCGCATCTATCGGCATCTGCCTTGGCCGGGGCACCGTTCTGAGCATGCTTCTGGTCATGGGTGTTCTGCCGCAGCTGCTGCTTCTGGGCGACAGCATTGTGGAGAAGACCAGCTTCTCCATGGGCCGCAGCACCCAGCTGCAGAGCCTGAGAGGCACCATGCGGGTCAACGGTCACCTGCGCGGCTATGTCAATGGCTTCATTGACGCTGACATCCGCGGCTTCGTCAACGGCACCGTTCGCGCCTCTGTTGACATCAACAAGGTGGAAATGATGAACGAAGAGCCTGATGACGCCGCTCATGAGCCCCTGCCAAAGCAGGAAGCGCATGAACCAATTCCGGAATTCACTGGGGAGGAGGATCCCAATGAAACAAAATAAACGCCGCGTTCTCGCCATTTTCCTGGCGGTCGTGCTCTGCTTCCTGTGCGGAGCCGGCTCCACCATTGCGGACGAAAACACCATCCGCATCACGTCGGTGGAGGACCTGCAGAAGCTGAGCGAGAACTGCAAGTATGACGCATATTCCAGAGAGAAGACCGTCCTTCTGGAGACGGATCTGAGTCTGGAAGGCGTGGTCTTTGCGCCCGTGCCCACCTTCGGCGGTGTGTTCGACGGCCAGGGCCACACCATCAGCGGCCTCACGCTCGAGGGCGATGCGTCGCATATGGGCCTGTTCCGCTATGTGCAGGAGGGCGCCACGGTCAAGGATCTCACCGTCACCGGCAACATTGATGCTGCCGGCACCATGAGCGAGATCGGCGCCATCGTCGGCACCAACCTGGGCACCATTTCCGGCTGTGGCTTCTCCGGCACGATCTCCGGCGCTTATAACGTCGGCGGCATTGCCGGCACGAATGAGCCCACCGGCATGATTTATAACTGCAAAACCGAGGGCTATACCGCGGGCGAGCACTATGTGGGCGGTACCGTAGGCCAGAACCTCGGCACCATCTCCTACTGCTCCAACACGGCCGGCGTCAACCTCACCGCGAGTGAGGGAGATGCTGCCACCGTCGCGCCCGATACCACGCTCGAAGAGCTCACGGACGAAGAGGGCGAAGTGCACACCTCCACGGATGTGGGCGGTATCGCCGGCTTCTCCTCCGGCGTCATCATCGGCTGCACCAACTGGGGCACCGTCGGTTATGACCACATCGGCTTCAACGTCGGCGGCGTTGTCGGCCGCCAGAGCGGTCTGGTCTCCGGCAGCACCAACTGGGGCACCGTTGCCGGCCGCAAGGACGTCGGCGGCATTGCCGGTCAGATGGAGCCGTTCATCTCGCTCGACATGGGCGCGGGCAGCGCCGCCAAGATGGAGGGTGACCTCAACCGTCTGCACGATCTGGTCAATGTCCTTCTGGGCCACACCGGAGACGCCGCGACCGCAGTCAGCGCTACGATCGGCGCCATTGCCAACAGCGCGTCCAGCGCCACGCAGCACGCCCGCTATGTGGCTGAGCAGACCACGAACTTCGTGGACGATACCACCGGCACCATCAATGAGCTGATGGTCCGCGTGAACACGGCAGAGAAGATGGTCTCTCCGGCCATCACCGAGTTCAGCCAGGGCAGTGTCGCTCTGGAGAGCGCCATGATGTATTTTAATGATGGCTTCAACGCGCTCGACGCGGTTGACGAGATGACCACGGCGGACAAATCCTCCTTCAAGTCCTCCGCGGGTGACCTCTCCGTCACGTCCGAGCGGCTGAACGCCTCCATGGCATACCTCGGCTGGCTGATGAAAACGGCTGACAATTCCTACGGCACCGGCAACTATGACCTCATTTCCGAGCGTCCGGACAACTGGCAGGAAATGTCGAGCAAGTACGGCTATATTTACGATCCGGATGCGCTCACCTCCTATGAGTCCATCCGTGACGCGCTGCTGCGCGGTGTGGGCGATGCCTCCAGCGCGGCCGGCAGCCTCTCCGGCGATATCTCCACCATGACGCGCATCATCAACCTCTATTACCTCACCGAGGATACGGACGGCAATACGCGTCTGGACAACATGAGCTACGCCTTCCAGAACGCATTCAACATCATGCGTGACGCCACCGGCCACCTGTCCACCGGTATGAGCTACATGGATCAGGTCGGCGGCTACCTCTCCGGCAACGAACCGCTCACGCTGCAGGGCGTGGACAGCGACTTCCGCACCGCGATGGAGAACCTGTTTGACGATCTCGGCGGCGTGTCCTCCGGTCTGAGCCAGCTGGCCACACAGTCTGCCAATCACAGCATGCAGATCATCGGCGACATGCAGGCGGTGAACGATCAGTTCAACGTCGTCATGGTCGACCTCGTTGACATCCTGCAGCTCGCGCTCGATCCCAGCGCGGAGGACGTCATTGAGGACGTGTCTGAGAGCGATGTGGAAAACACCACCAACGGCAAGGTCTTCAACTGCGAGAACTACGGCACTGCGCAGGGCGACATGAACACCGGCGGCATCGCCGGCTCCATGGCCATCGAGTTTGACTTTACGCCTGAAAACGACTCCAACATCATGGAGGAGACCACCCTTACCAGCAAGTACTTCACCAAGTGCGTTCTGGCCGACAGCCGCAACTACGGCACGGCCGTCACGCGCCGTGACTGTGCCGGCGGCGTCTGCGGCGAGTGCGATCTCGGCGTGATCAGCGGCTGCCAGGGCTACGGCAAGGTGGAGAGCACCGGCGGCGATTATGTCGGCGGCATCGTCGGTCTGTCCAAGGCCGCTGTGCGCGACAGCTGGGCCAAGTGCGAGGCCACGGGTGACAGCTGGGTCGGCGGCATCGCCGGTCAGGGCAAGGACATCTCCGGCTGCGCCACGCTCGTGAATCTTGACGCCCGCGATAACTGCGCTGGCACCATCGCCGGTGAGCTGGACGGGGAGGGCGTCGCCTCCGGCAACGTCTTCGTCCATGACTCTATGGCCGGTATCGACGGCATCAGCTATGCCGGCGCTGCCGAAGCCGTGACCTATCAGGACTTCATGGCGCGCGAGGACGTTCCCGCAGAGTTCTCGAGCTTCACCGCAACCTTCACCGCCAACGGCGAGGTCGTCAAGACCATCACCTTCGGCTATGGCGGCTCCATTGATGAGAGCGAGATCCCCGAGTGCCCCGCTGTGGAGGGCAACTACGGCAAGTGGCCGGATGTGGATTATAACAATCTGACCTTTGATATGGAGGTTCGCGCGATCTACTCCTCCAGCGCCTCCGTTGTTGAGGGCGACCTCGTCAGCGGCGACAGCAGCACGCCTGTCGTGCTCGTGCAGGGCGTGTTCGATCCCGCCGCCACCGTCCACGTGGAGAATTCTCCCGTTGCGCCTCCGGAGCTCCCGGCAGGCCAGGACCTCGAGATGAATTATCAGGTGGAGATCGAAAACGATGTGACGCCCGCCAAGGAGGATCAGGCGGTGGATGTGCGTATCTACGCGCCAGACTCCGGCTCCAAGTACACGGTTTACACCTTCCGTGACGGCGCCTGGGAGAAGGTTTCCACCTCCCGTGACGGCAGCTATCTGGTCTTCCAGAACCCCGACCGCAACATCAACTTCGCCGTGGCGAAGGGTGCGGGTCACGTCTGGCTGTACCTCCTGATCGGCCTCGGCGTGCTCCTGCTGGCCGCGCTGCTCTTCTGGCTGCTCAAGCGCCGGAAGAAGGGCGCCGCTGCCAAGTCCGCGCCAGTCGCTCCGGTCTATCCCGAGCAGCCGGTCACTCCGGTCTCTGACGAGGCGGTGCGTGTGACCGTGCCTGTGGAGGAAGTGGAGCAGCCTGTGCTCGAAACTGTTCCTTATGATTATAAGGTGGAGGAAGTTGTTCCCGAATCCGGCGGATTCGTGGACGATGTGGAGGACGCCGTCATCGAGACGGAGGATATCACCGCAGAGTTCTTCCCGGACGATCCTGAGGAATAATCCCTGTAATCAAATAAACGACCTGTTGTCTCTGACAACAGGTCGTTTTCCTATATTCAGAATTCAGGAGTCCCACTTCTCCGTCGCGCTGAGCAGAATGCGGTCGTTGTCGAGCTTCTGCCCAGCCTGCTTTGCGAAGGCTTCCAGCAGCTGCGGCACATCCATGCCTGCGCGCTCCTCGCCTGAGAGATCGAGCACGATTCTGCCGCTGTCCATCATGATTGTGCGGCTGCCGAGCGTGAGCGCCTGGTGCATATTGTGCGTGATCATGAGACAGGAAAGCCGGTTCGCCTCCACGGCGCGTCTCGTGAGCGCGAGCACTTTTTCCGCCGTCACGGGATCGAGCGCGGCTGTGTGTTCGTCGAGCAGCAGCAGATCCGGCGGCACCATCGTCGCCATCAGCAGTGTGAGCGCCTGGCGCTGTCCGCCTGAGAGCAGACCGACGGGCGTGTCCGTTCGATCCTCCAGCCCCATGTCCAGCTCCGCGAGCTTTTCGCGAAAAAAAGCCTTGTCTTGTTTGGTGACGGTGGAGAAGAGACTGTGCTTTCCGCTCGTGCGCAGATAGGCCACAGCGAGGTTTTCCTCGATGGTCATGTGCGGTGCCGTGCCCTTGAGCGGGTCCTGAAACAGATGACCGATTTTCGCGCTTCGCCGATGCTCCGGCAGGAATGTGATGTCCTTTCCGCCGAGCTGAATGGTGCCCGCATCGACGAAGAAGGTACCTGCAATGGCGTTGAAGAGCGTGCTCTTTCCCGCGCCGTTGGAGCCGACGATGGTGGCAAATTCGCCGTCCTGCAGCGAGAGGGAGAGATCTGTGATAGCGGCCTTTTCGTTCACGGTTCCGGGGTGAAACGTCTTGGAGACATGGGATATATCAAGCATTTGCGTCGCCTCCCTTCCGGTGCGAGCGCATGGCCTGGCCGAGCCGGATGCGCTGCCGCACGCTCGGCGCAGCAATTGCCACCGCCACGATCACTGCCGAGACGAGCTTGAAAAACTCGGTCGGCACATTCAGCCGCAGCGCCAGCGCCACGATGAAGCGGTAGACAATGCTGCCCAGCACTACGCAGCCGATCCGCCACGGGATCGAGCGCTTCTTTCCGGCGAAAACCTCGCCGATGATGAGACTTGCCAGCGCGATGGTAACCATACCAGTTCCGAGATTGATATCGCAGGTTTTGTTATACTGCCCGATGAGACAGCCCGCCAGCCCGGTGAGACTGTTTGCCAGACACAGGCCGACTGTGATCGTGTGTGCAGGGTTGATGGAGCTTGCGCTCACCATCGCGGGGCTGTCGCCCGTGGCGCGGATGGAGAGCCCGAGCGATGTGCTGAAAAAGCGCGACAGCGCCGCGCACAAAACGCCCACGATGATGAGCAGCAAAATGGCGCGGCTCAGCGCACCGCCGCCCAGCAGCGGCTTTGTGAGCGAAAAAACCGTATCCTTGCCGAAGATGGACAGGTTTGCGCTGAAGCCCATGACGGCAAGGTTGATGGTGTAGAGTCCGGTGTTTACGATGATGCCGGCGAGGATGCTCTCCACGCCCAGCCGCGTCTGCAGAAAAGCTGTCACGTAACCGGAGACAACGCCTGCCGCCATGGCGGCAAAGAGCGCGAGAATCGGATGCCCCGCGATGGTGAGCGTCGCGCCCACGGCGCAGCCCAGTGTGAAGCAGCCGTCCGTCGAGAGATCCGCAATGTTCAAAATCGAGAAGCTCACGAACAGCGCCAGCGCTACCAGCGCGTAGATCAGTCCGACCTCGAGCGCTGTCAGAATGATGTTGATGGAAAAGAATGATGCCATTCTCCGCCGTCCCTCCTGTGGTTTAAAATGGGCAAAAAGCCGGGTGTTTCACCACCCGGCTTTCGCCTGGTTTGTTCAGTCAAAATTTTCTGCCGTGGTCACTTCGATGAAGTCCGTACTGAGATCGGCAAAGGCGGCTTTGATCGTATCCAGATCCAGTCCAACCGCTGCGCAGGTCTCGGTGTTCACGGTCACGATGCCGTTGTCAAAGGTCATCACGCCGAACGTCGCGGGTTCTGCGCCGTTCACGAGGATTTCCACCACCATGTCCGCCGTCATCACGCCGAGATTGGCGTAATCCACGCCGTAGCCGGCAAACGCGCCGTTGAGCGCGAAGGAGTCAGCGCCCGCGTAGTGGGGGATGCCGGCCTCAGCGAACTTCTCATAAATGGCGAGCTCCGCCGTCATGATTGTGTTGTCTGTGGGTGTAAACACCGCGTCCACACCCTCGGCCACGAGCGCGTCCGCCGCGGAGATCACCTCGTCCGTGTTCGTGCCGGTCTTTTCGATATAGCGAATGCCCTTGCTGTCAAGATAAGCCTTCGCGTCTGCGATCGGCTGCTTGGAGGCGTCCTCGCTCTGGCTGTAGAGCAGACCCACATAGCCGAGATCCGCGTTCGCCGCGAGCATCAGCTCCATGATGGCCTCGGTGTTGAGCATGTCGCTCGTGCCGGTGATGTTGGCGCCCGGCGCATCGAGCGCGTCCACGAGCTTTGCGCCCACGGGATCGGACACGGCGGAGAATACGATCGGAATGTCCGTGCCTTCGGTCACGGCCTGCATCACCTGCGCGGCAGGCGTCGCGATCGGGACGATGATGTCCACCTCGTCCGCCACCAGCTCCGCGCCGATCTGCTGGAGCGTCGTGGCGTCCGCCTGCCCGTTGTAGAGCTTGTAATCAAAGGTCACGCCGAGCTCAGCCGCCTTGGCGTCCAGCTCCTTTTCGATGTTCTGCTCAATCTGGTTCAGACTCGCGTCGTCCACGAACTGCACGATGCCGACGGTGTAGACGTCGCCGGTCTGCTCGATGGCTGCAGAGCCGTCCTGTGTCTGGGATTCCTGCTTTGCCCCGCAGGCCGTGAGCGCGAGGAGCATCGCGAGCGCCAGCGCGAGGGAGAGAATGGTTTTGAGATTGCGTTTCATGGTGTATCCTTTCTGTGTCGGGGATCAGTCCTGACCGGGAATCTGCGGCAGCTTGGCAAAGCCCTGCGCCAGCTCCTCGTCGGACGGAATATAGTTTTCCATCTGGCCGTTGTTGAACTTTTCGTATGCCACGAGATCGAAGTAGCCCGTGCCCGTCAGACCGAAGACGATGGTCTTTTCCTCGCCGGTCTCCTTGCACTTGAGCGCCTCATCGATTGCCACGCGGATGGCGTGGCTGCTCTCCGGCGCGGGGAGAATGCCCTCGACGCGCGCGAACATTTCCGCCGCCTCAAACACGTCCGTCTGCTTCACGCTCACGGCCTCCATGTAGCCGTCGTGGTAGAGCTGGCTGAGCACGGTGCTCATGCCGTGGAAGCGCAGACCGCCCGCGTGGTCGGCGTTCGGGATGAAGCCGCTGCCGAGCGTGTACATCTTTGCCAGCGGGCAGACCATGCCCGTGTCGCAGAAGTCATAGGCAAACTTGCCTCTCGTGAAGCTGGGGCAGCTCGCGGGCTCGACGGCGATGATGCGGTAGTCGGCCTCGCCTCTGAGCTTTTCGCCCATGAAGGGGGCGATCAGACCGCCGAGATTGGAGCCGCCGCCGGCGCAGCCGATGATCATGTCGGGCTTCACGCCGTATTTGTCCAGCGCAGCCTTCGTCTCGAGACCAATCACGCTCTGATGCAGCAGCACCTGATTGAGCACGCTGCCGAGCACGTAGCGGTAGCCGGGGTTCGACACGGCGACCTCCACGGCCTCCGAAATTGCGCAGCCGAGCGAGCCGGTCGTGCCGGGAAACTGCTCGAGAATCTTGCGGCCGACGTTTGTAGTGTCGGACGGGGAGGGGGTCACGTTTGCACCGTAGGTGCGCATGACCTCGCGGCGGAAGGGCTTCTGCTCATAGGAGCACTTGACCATAAACACCTTCAGATCCAGCCCCAGATAGGCGCAGGCCATGCCCAGCGCCGTGCCCCACTGACCGGCGCCGGTCTCGGTCGTCACGCCCTTGAGCCCCTGCTTCTTGGCGTAGTAGGCCTGAGCAATGGCGGAGTTGAGTTTGTGGCTGCCGCTGGTGTTGTTGCCCTCAAACTTGTAATAGATCTTCGCCGGGGTGCCGAGCTTTTCTTCCAGACAATAGGCGCGGACCAGCGGCGCGGGGCGGTACATTTTGTAGAAGTCCCGAATCTCCTGCGGGATGGGGATATAGGCGGTGTCGTTGTCCAGCTCCTGCTGCACCAGCTCGTCGCAGAAGACAGCGCCGAGCTCCTTGGCGGTCATCGGCTGGCCGGTGCCGGGGTTGAGCAGGGGGGCGGGCTTCGTCTTCATGTCGGCCCGGACGTTATACCATGCTTCGGGGATCTCGTTTTCGCTCAGATAGATTTTGTAGGGAATTTTCTGTTCGGACATGTCATTTTCTCCTTTCCGAATGTTTGGCTTTGCTTCCGGGCAAATAAAAAACGCCTCGTCCCGAAAGCCTTCTGCTTTCATGGGACAAGACGGTGAAGTCCTGCGGTGCCACCCATATTGACGCTTGCGCGCCCACTCATCGCGTACCATCATACGCTCCGCGGGATAACGGCTGCGGCTGCCGTCGCTCCTCACACATCGCTGTGATCGGTTAGCCCTCACGAGTCCATTCGCTCTGCTTGACGCCACGGCGCTCGCACTGTCCGCCGCTCGCTGGAGACTACCCACAGAGGTACTCCTCTCGGTCATCGGTTTGATGGGCTTACTTTAGCACGTTGTATACCAAAAGTCAATAGGAAAATTTAAAAAATTTTCCATTTTCTGTTTGAGCATAAAAACGCTCTCTGCAGATACAGAGAGCGTTTCAGCTTGTCAAAAAAGTCTCGCAGAGTTCGCGGCTCGGATGCCGCGAATCCAGTTTAATTGATTTTTCGGCGACATGAGCGGCGAAAAATCTCCCTAAGGCTCGCTTTTGCGAGTCCTCGCGCCGACCAAGGCAGGCGATGCCTGCCGCGATGGAGCGCGAGTATCCCCTCGACTGTCAAAGAACATGGTTCTTTGACAGTCTCAAACGCTCTCTGCAGATACAGAGAGCGTTTGGGGGGGTATCAGCCCTTGCCGAGGAATTCAATGGTGCCGCGCCAGCGGCTCGGCAGCTGATCGACCGGGACTGTGGTGTATTCGTAATAGGTGGTATTTGTGCTCTCGTAATCGTCAGAGCGGTAGGTCACGGTCTGCTCAATCAGATTCCCGTTTTCATCGTACTTGTAGGAGAACTCCTGTGTGTTGGAATACGATTCTCCGTCGTTAAACGCTTCGGTCTTCAAGTCGCCGTTTTCATAGTAGGTAAACTCAGACGTTCTTGTGATGTGGTTTTCCGGATTGGGATCCATCAGATTTCTGGTCGAGACCTCTTTGATCACATTGCCGTTTGCGTCATAGGTGTAAACGGTCTCGCTGTCCAGCTCACCGCTGTAGGAAAACTGTTTATCCTTTACGAGCACACCGTTTTCATCGTATTCATGCTGATAGAGGACGGTTCCGTTGTGCGCTTCCGTGAGGATCTTGCCATCTTCGTTATAGGTGTAGGATGTGGTTACGTCCGTGCCCTTGACGCCTTTGGTGAGAACATTTCCGTTTTCATCATAGGTATAGACATACTCCGTCAGAACATCGTCCGTACCGGGTCTGTGACTCAGATGCGTCAGTACATTGCCGTACTCGTCGTAGGTATAGGTGTAGCTCTCGTCGTCACCGTCATGATAGGTCAGGGGATCGCCGAACTCGTTGAAGGTGTATTCATTGAAGGACTTGCCTCCGATGCTCTCGATTCGCACCGTGTTGCCGTGCTCATCGTAGGTCCACTGCATGCCCTGCTGCTCGCCGGCTTGATCCAGGTTGTAGCGCTTGGAGAGCACATACTGCATTTCCGGCTCCGGCGTGGGAGTGGGGGCAGGCGTCTCTGTCGGTGCAGGAGTCGGCTCTTCAGTGGGGGCAGGCGTCGCGGTCGGAGCGGGAGTCGGCTCTTCAGTGGGGGCGGGTGTCGTCACAGGCGTCTCTGTCGGCGCCGGAGTGGGAGAGGGTGTTTCTGTCGGCTTTGCAGTCGGCGCGGGGGTCGGCTCGGCGGGCGCTTCTGCCTCCGCGCGATAGAGGAAGGTCACGATCTGTGCGCGCGTGCAGTTGTCCTTCGGGGAGAAGGTGGTGTCGCCCGTGCCCTTGGTCACGCCGTTTTCCACGGCCCAGAGGATGGCGTTCAGCGCATAGGAATCGCGGCTCACGTCAGTGAAGGGGTTCTTCACGTCCTTGCCGATCTCAGGGCTTCCCTCATAGCGGTAGAGGAAGGTGACGATTTGCTCGCGGGTGCAGACGGCCTTCGGGCTGAACGTGCTGCTGCTGGTACCCTGCGTGATGCCCTTTTCCACCGCCCAGAGAATCGCGTCATAAGCGTAGGAGCTCTTGTCCACATCGGTGAAGGGGTTCTTTGCGTCCTTCGCGACAGCAGGCGTTTTCTCCGCGCGGTAGAGGAAGGTGACGATCTGCTCGCGCGTGCAGCTTGCCATGGGGGAGAAAGTGGTGTCGCTCGTGCCCTGCGTGATGTTGTTCTTCACAGCCCAGTCCACGGGCTTTGCAAAATAGTCGCTGTCTTTCACGTCCGTGAAACCGGCTGCCGCGGCTCCGACACAGAGCGCAAACAGCAGACAGAAGACGAGAATGAGACCCATGAGTTGCTTTTTCATAAAAACCTCCTTTGAGAGCTTACAATAAAACTCCCCGTACGAGCGTACGGGGAGTTTTATAGTTTGCATTAGAGCGTGATCGCCTCGGCAGGGCACTGGGCAGCGCAGGCGCCGCACTCCAGGCAAGCATCAGCGTCGATCACGTACTTGTCGGCGCCCTCGGAGATGGCCTCCACAGGACACTGAGCAGCGCAGCCGCCGCACTTGACGCAATCATCAGTGATAAAGTATGCCATTATGTTGTACCTCCTGTTAGAATAGTTGTCAATCGCTTTGACAACTGCATTGTAACACATAATCGCAAAAAATCAACGCCCAATCGGACAAAATATTGTAAACAAATTGTTTAAAAACAAATTCGATCTGGAAAGAATCTGAAGGGTCGCCGATTTCGGCAGGAACTCTCTGACAAATCGGGGATAATAGGTAAGGTAATCATTCGGATCAGGAGGATTTCAGGATATGCGCGGCAGCGATCGGTTTACCCAGCGGGCGTCCACCGCCATCACCAAGGCGCACGACGCAGCCATGGCGCTGGGGCACAGCTATGTGGGAACGGAGCATTTGCTCCTGGGCATTGTTCGGGAGGGCGAGGGGCTGGGCGCCCGCGTCCTTTTGGGGCAGGGGCTCACAGAGCACGGCCTCACCCGCATGGTCACGGAGACGGTTGGTCGGGGCGTCCCCGGCGCCCCGGAGCAGGGACTCACGCCCAGAGCCAGAAAAGTGATTGAACTCGGCGCGGAGGATGCCCGCCGCCTCGGCCACTGCTATGTGGGCACAGAGCATCTGCTCATGGGCCTTGTGCGGGAATATGACTGCGCCGGCGCGCGGATGATCGTCGCCTGCGGCGGCGATCTCAACGCGATTTATACAGACATTCTTGACGTCTTCGGACGCCGCCAGCCACAGCCGACCGCACCGCGCTCATCGAGCCAGACGGCGGTGCGCGCCGCGCCGCGCAGGGCGGAGACCAAGACCCTCGACCAATACAGCCGCGATCTCACGGACCTCGCCCGTCAGGGGCTGCTCGATCCGGTCATCGGCCGGGAGCGGGAGATTCGCCGCGCCATCCAGATTCTCTCGCGCCGCAGCAAGAATAATCCCGTGCTCATTGGCGAGCCGGGCGTGGGAAAGACCGCCGTTGCCGAGGCGCTGGCGCAGCGCATCTGCGACGGAAAGGTGCCGGAGGATCTGCAGGAAAAGCGGCTTGTGAGTCTGGATCTCACTGCCATGCTGGCCGGCACGAAATACCGCGGTGATTTTGAGGAGCGGGTCAAGGCCGTGCTCCGCGAGGTCGAACGGGTCGGAAACGTCATTCTCTTCATCGATGAGCTGCATACCATCGTCGGGGCCGGCCCCGCCGAGGGCGCCATTGATGCGGCGAACATTCTCAAGCCCGCTCTGGGGCGAGATGCGCTGCAGGTCATCGGCGCCACCACATTGGAGGAATATCGCCGCCACATTGAAAAAGACGCCGCTCTTGAGCGGCGCTTTCAGCCCGTCCGTGTCTCCGAGCCGACGCAGGAGGAGACGCTCTCCATCCTGCGCGGCGTGCGCGAGCGGCTGGAGCGCCATCACCGACTCACGTTTTCGGATGAGGCGCTGGACGCCGCCGTGCGTCTCTCCGTGCGCTATATCGGAGACCGCTTCCTGCCGGACAAGGCCATCGATCTGCTCGATGAGGCGGCCTCTCGTGTCCGGATGCAGGCGCTTTCCGCGCCCTCGCCGCTCCGCCGTCCGGTCACGGCGGAGGATGTGGCGCAGGTGGTTAGCCAGTGGACAGGCGTCCCTGCCGCCTCCATCACGCGGGACGAGGGCCAGCGCCTTCTGCATATGGAGGATGCGCTTCGCCGCCGCGTCATGGGTCAGCCGGACGCGGTGCGCGCGGTGTCCGCCGCAGTTCGCCGCAGCCGTGTCGGTCTGGGCGATCCGAACCGGCCCATCGGCAGCTTCCTCTTTCTCGGCCCCACGGGCGTGGGGAAGACGGAGCTCTGCCGCGCGCTGGCCGAGGCGCTCTTCGGGGATGAAAAGGCGCTCATCCGCATGGACATGTCTGAGTATATGGAGCGCCACGCAGTCTCCCGTCTCATCGGCTCGCCGCCCGGCTATGTCGGCCATGAGGAGGGCGGTCAGCTCACAGAGGCCGTTCGCCGCAAGCCCTACAGCGTTGTTCTCTTTGATGAGATCGAGAAGGCGCACGAGGACGTGTTTAACCTGCTGCTGCAGGTCATGGACGACGGCTGTCTCACAGACTCGCTCGGCCGTCGGGTGAATTTCAAAAACACCGTCGTGGTCATGACGTCAAACATCGGCGCCAAGGCCATTACCGACAGCCGGATGCCGCTGGGCTTTTCCTCCGCTGCGGGCGGCGGCAGCCGCACGGACCGTGAGATTCGGGAGCTGGTTCTGGCAGATCTGCGGCGCAAGTTCCGCCCGGAGTTTCTCAACCGCGTGGATGAGACCATTGTCTTTCACCGGCTGGAGCAGCCGGAGCTGCGCGCCATCGCGCAGAAGCTGCTTACCGCCGTGTCCCGGCGCATGGAGCGCTCCGGCGTGCATCTCACGGTGGAGGAGGCCGCCCTCGATACGCTTGTCCGCGAGGGCTATGATCCCCGCTATGGAGCGCGTCCGCTGCGCCGTGCGATCCAGTCCGCCATTGAGGACCCGGCGGCGGAGCTGCTGCTCTCCGGCAGACTCGCGCCCGGCGACACCGCGCTCGCGCAGAGCCGCGAGGGCAAAATTGTTTTGACTCCTGCGCCCAATCGTGGTAGGATACAGCCTGTATCATCCAGAAACTGTACAGGAGCTGAGTCACCTTGACCGCAGAACAGAGACAGAGCTGCTTTGAGAAATACTATGCCCATGTGGGCTTTAATGCGCATAACGGAATCGACCTGGTGGATGTGGACGACGGCGTCAGCGTCGTGGAGGTCCGGCTTCTGCCGCAGGGGCTCAACCCGCATGAAATTGCCCATGGCGGGCTGATCTTCTCCCTGTGCGATGTGGCGACCGGCGTCGCCGCGCGCACCGGCGGGCGGAGCACCGTCACGCAGGACGCATCGATCTACTTTCTCAAGCCCGGCCGCAATACCGAAAAGCTCACCTGCCGCGGCCGCGTGCTCAAGGAGGGACGCACCACCGCCATCTGCGAGGCAGAGGTCTTCACCGATGACGGCACGCTCATCGCCAAAAGCACCGCAACGGTGTTTTATCTGAACTGAAAAAACCGGACCTATCAAACGGTCCGGTTTTCTCTATTTTGCGCCTTCGATTATCAGCAGTGCGGTTTTCCGATCGATCCCGCCGGCATAGCCGGTGAGCGCGCCGCCGGCGCCCATCACACGGTGACAGGGAATCAGAATGGAAATCGGATTTCGGCCCACCGCGCCGCCCACGGCGCGGGCAGAGGAGCCGAGCGCTGCGGCAATGGCGCCGTAGGTCGCGGTCTCGCCGCGGGGAATTTCCAGCAGCTTCTGCCACACGGCTTTTTGAAAGTCTGTGCCGCGCGGCGCGAGCTTCGGCGGGTCGCCGGGCGCCCTGCCGGCAAAGTAATCGTCCAGCCACCGCGCGGCGGAGGTCAGAACGGCGTCTGCCTGCGCCTCATGTTCGCCGAGACCGAGGGCAAAATGGGCCTGCCCGTCGAACCAGACGCCGATGAGCGCTTCGCCGTCAGAGGCGAGCGTCATTGCGCCGAGCGGGGAGCGGTAGTGCATTGTGTGGTCCATGGCTCAGCCTCTTTTCAGCTCTGAGGGTTTCAGCCCGTTTTTTCTCGCGCCGACGGGCCAGTGCGCGTTGGCCGCCAGAATGTATGCCGCCCGCGGAAACAGCGGATCGGCATAGGCGTCCGGGATCACATCGGCGCTGTCCACGGCCTTCGCCAGCCGCGCAAGGCGCTTCACAGCGGGGCGGCCGGGCAGATGCTCCGGGGAAACCGCGCCGAACATTTCCCCCGCGCCGATCGCCACGCCGCCGCCGTAGGTGTAGTTCGCGCACTCGCACCAGCGCTTCACCATGCCGAGCAGATTGCGCAGCTGTGTGCTCTCATACAGTCCCATGTTCGCCACGGCGTAAATCTGCTTGCCGCCGGGCGCAGCGAGCTCGAGCGCCTTCATCACGCGCAGCGCAGAGGAGGGCACTCCGTCCACATAGAGCGGCATTCCGAGCACGATCGTCTTTGCTCCGGCGAGCTTCCGGGTGAGTTCGTCCGGCTTCTGCAGCCACTTGACGAGATCCACGCGTTCGGCGCTGCTTTCCATGCGCTGCTCAAGAAGATCCAGAAACTGCTTTGAGTGCGCCTTCGCGCCGCGAATGCTGCAGTTGAGCAATATGGTGCCCGCAGCGTCTGTCCGGATCGGCTCCGGCCTTTCCTCCGCCGGGCATTCCGCAAACGTCACATCCCCCACGCGCCCGCGCAGATTCCGGCACATGGCCGCCACATAGCGATAGCCGTTCATCTTGTCTGCTTCTGTGAGCGCCGCGCCGCGAAACTGCACGTTCACGCGCTTTTCCTCCGGATACCGCCGCTGGTGGTGCATCTCGCCCTCGGCAATTTCAAAATAGGGGAGGACCACGCCGATGGACCGGTCAAACACGTTCTTTACAAACGGGCTGAACCCGCCGTAGGTAAACCGCGTCATCACCGTGACTGCCTCCACCTCATGGATGAGATGCGCCATGCGGTCGTATCCGTCGGGAATGACGCACTGTCCCGGCGTTTTCGTCCAGCAGCCGAAGCAGCCCACGCAGGGATGAATCGTCCCGTTGTCGGAAATGATGTTCCAGCCCTTATACTGCGGGGCAATTTCCGCCCATTCCTCCGCATTCAGATCGTGAATCAGCAGATTCATGCGCGCGCCTCCCTGTCGTTTGATAAAAATATTGTACCCCGTCCTGCGCAAAATCGCAAGCGAATTTGTGATAAACATAAATATTATTATGGTAAACTAATGACTCCAAAACGCGCGGCGGTTACCCGCCGCGTGCTGCTGTTATTCTGTTTTCAGAAACACCTCTGCCGAGATCAGCGCGATCCCAACCTCGTCGCCGAGGACGACCAGCCGATCGCCGCCCTTGAGCCCGTACTGCTGCCGTGCGTCCCTGGGAATCACGATTTGGCCCTTGTCATTCATCGTCACGGCGCCCCAGATGTGCTTGCCCTTTGGAGCCGGGGGAATTACACCGACGCCATCCGCGCTGGCGGTCGAGATCAGACTGTCGATGGTGGTGTCATAAACCGCTGCCAGCAGGGCGCACTTTTCCACGTCCGGTATTGTCGCGCCGCTCTCCCATTTGGCGTAGGCCTGCCGGGAGATGCCGACCTTTTCCGCGATCTCTTCCTGTGAAAAGCCGTGCAGACTGCGCAGCATCTGGAGATTGTCTTTCAGCATGATGATGCTCCTTTACAAGTCGATGGTTTCAAAGCTTCTGCACGCGGCGCGGCAGGAAGCCCATGTGATCAGCAGCCAGAACCCCGCGCCGATCAGCAGCGCGGCTGCCTGCAGTCCGAGGTGCTCTGTGCCGAACGCATTGAGCGCTTCGAGCCCCGGAAAATGATGCGCCGCCTCGGCGGCGCCGATCGCAAGAAAGCATACGATGATATAAATGACAAATGGTTTTGCAAATTTGTAAGCCGTTTTGAAAAAACCTCCGACGAAGATCCAGTTGAACATGCCGAAGAGCACGGCAGCGCAGCCCAGCGCAAACAGATTCGCGTTCATCAGGGCGTTTTCCCGATATACGGCATTGCCGCCGAATTTCGTCATCCGAAGCAGCACCGCGAGCAGCATCAGAAAGAGGGCGCACGCCTCAATCAGGCAGACGAAGCCATACTTTCCTCTTACCACGTCTGCCTTCGCAATCGGAAGCAGCGCGGAGTAAACAATGTCGTTTGCCTCTCTGGCCGCCTGAAAGCTCTGGAAGAGTCCAAGCGTTACGAAAAAAGCGCCGCAGAGTATCGGGTATCCCGGGATGAGAAACATCGCACCAAACGCCAGAAACAGATAGGCGAGGGGAGACGCGCTCAGCTTCATCTCCTTGAGAAGAATGTTACGCATGGGTTTTCCCCCTTTCCAGTCTGAGCATGGTCTGCTCCAGCGTCTCGCCGGCTTCGGCGTACCGCGCCATGAAATCCGCCTTGGAGCCCGACGCCGCGAGCGCGCCGTCAGAAATGTAGATGATATCGTCCGCGCACTTTTCAATGTCGGAAATGATGTGCGTGGAGAAAAACACCGCGACGCCCTCTCGCTTCAGCTCCGAGAAGATCTCCAGCAGCTCGTCGCGGGAAAAAGGGTCCAGTCCGCTCGTCGGCTCGTCCAGAATCAGCACCTCTGCCCGGTGGGAGAGCGCGAGCAGCAGGTTGAATTTCACCTTCATGCCCTCCGAGAGCTCCGACGGCGTTTTCTGCTCCTCCAGCCGAAACAAACCGAGATACTTTCGATAGGCGTCCTCGTCCCATGTGTCGTAGAATCGCTTCTCGATTGCTGCAATGTCACAGATTTTCTTTTTTGGATACCAGTTCACCGTTCCCGTGGAATAGCCGATGCGCTTTTTGATTTCCGATTCGTTGCCGCAAAACGGCTTTCCGAAATAGTGTACCGAGCCGCTGTCCGGATGAATGAGATTCAGCATGGCCTTGATGGTCGTTGTCTTTCCGGCGCCGTTTCTGCCGATAAATCCGGTAATCTGTCCCTGTTTTATGCTGAAGGAGATTCCCTTCAGCGTGAAGGATGGATAGGTTTTCACCAGATTCCGTACTTCCACGATTTCCATAGCGTCCTCCAATGGTTTGATTTGTAATACCATTGTAAGCTCCGGCTGCGCGGAATTCCACCAACCAAACGCGTCAAATTTTTATGAATTTGGTTATGTTTGGTTGCCTGCTTCGTCGATAGAAGCCTGACGCTGGTGCGTCAGGCTTCCTGTTATTCCGGTTTCTTTCCGCAGGCGCTGCAGTCGCCGGTGCATCCCGCGCAGCCGCCGCGTTTTTTCTGCTTTCGCGCACTGCGCACCGCGAGTGCCGTGATGACGACGAGCGCCGCGATCAGAACGATATCCCAAACGTTCATCCGATCACCCCATGCCGCAGAGAATGCAGATCACGCGCGTCAGAAGCGCCGCGATCCACGCCACCGCGCACTGCCAGAGCACCACGCCCCAGGCCCATTTGCTGCCCAGCTCCCGCCGCACGGAGGCGATGGCCGCGACGCACGGCGTATAGAGCAGGCTGAATACCAGCAGCGCCGCCGCACTCACACGGGTGAGAACCGCTCCGACGCCTGCGCCGAAGAGCACCTCCAGCGTGGAGACCACGCTCTCCTTGGCCATGAAGCCGGAGATCAGAGAAGTTACAATGCGCCAGTCGCCGAGACCGAGCGGCTTGAGCAGCGGCGAGAGAAGCCCCGCCGCCATGGCGAGAATGCTCTCGGAGCTGTCCACACGGTTGAGCGTGAGATCAAAGCTCTGCAAAAACCAGATGGCGATCGTGGCAAGCAGAATCACGGAGAAGGCGCGCTGCAGAAAGTCTTTTGCCTTGTCCCAGAGCAGCCGCAGCACGTTCTTCGCGCCGGGCAGCCGGTAGTTCGGAAGCTCCATCACGAAGGGAACGGCCTCGCCGCGAAACAGTGTGCCCTTGTAGAGCAGCGCCGCGAGAATGCCTGTGAGAATGCCGAGCAGATACAGTCCGACCATAATGAGTCCGCCCTTCCCGGGGAAAAATGCGCTCACGAAAAAGCCGTAAATCGGGAGCTTCGCCGTGCAGCTCATGAAGGGGGTGAGCAGAATCGTCATCTTTCGGTCGCGCTCACTCGGAAGCGTGCGCGTGGACATGACGGCCGGCACCGTGCAGCCGAAGCCGATCAGCATCGGCACGATGCTGCGGCCCGAGAGCCCGATTTTCCGCAGCAGCTTGTCCATGACAAACGCCACGCGGGCGATATATCCGCTGTCCTCCAGCAGAGACAGGAAGAAAAACAGCGTCACGATGATGGGCAGGAAGCTCAGCACACTGCCGACGCCCGTGAAAATGCCGTCGATCACGAGATCGTGGATCGTCTGATTCACGTTTGCAGCCGTGAGCGCCTGATCCGCGAGAACGGTGAGCGCGTCGATGCCCTGCTCCAGCAGACCCTGCAGCCATGCGCCGACCACGTTGAAGGTCAGCCAGAACACCAGCCCCATGATGGCGATGAACATGGGGATGGCGGTGTATTTTCCCGTCAGGACCCGGTCCAGGCGTTCGCTGCGCAGACGCTCCTTGCTCTCCACGGGCTTTTTCACCGTGGCGGCGCACACCTTCTGGATGAAGGCGAAGCG
>JAZQDI010000140.1:0-2723 GCA_045546715.1 Oscillospiraceae bacterium
TGGATTTTTGATTTTTCGTGTCACAGACACGCGGTGCACCTGCCGTGGAAGGTCAGGTGGCAGTGGTCGACCACACCGTCGGCCTCTTTCGACGCGGCATTGTTCAGCTCCTCGGGCACGTGCAGGCCGTGGAGGTCGCGGATGCAGCCGCAGTCGGTGCAGACGAAGTGGACATGGGGGTCGATGTTGCCATCGTAGCGCTCCACGCCGTTCACTGAGCCCAGGCTGACGATCAGCCCCTGCTGCTTGAACAGCGCGATGTTGCGGTAGACCGTCCCGAGGGACAGGTCGGGGATCTCAGTCTTGAGGTTGGCGTACACCGTCTCAGCAGATGGATGCTGGTCCGTGTGTCTCAGGTAGTTTAAGATCGCGTCCCGCTTGCGGAAGTGCTTCGATCTTGGCTCCATGGGCACCATCCTTTCTTGGGATCAGCTTGTAAATGTGAATGATTCTTATTTACGACATCATCATAACATGGGGATACGCAGTTGTCAACAACTATTTTTCGGAAGGACTGATTTTTTGCGGATTTGGTTATCCTTCTAAAAATACGCGGCGGATTTGTGCGATATCCCCAGATGCGCGCTGCAGCGCGTAGGGGCGACTCCATCCACATCACCGCGCTTCATTTCCGGTTTTTGGTTATAATGTCAAAAAATATGAATATTAAGTTAGAATACGTCTTGATTTTTGTGCGATATCGCTTTATAATGAACAGGAGACTGAAAATAGGAGGAGTATACATTGGGCGAACTGATCGCTGTGCTTTCCGGCAAGGGCGGCACGGGCAAGACCTCCGTCTGTGCGGCGGTTTCCACCGCGCTGGCACGGATGGGACATAAGGTGCTGGCCATCGACTGCGACATGGGTCTGCAGAACCTGGATATCTCCCTGGGCTTGAGCGACAGCGGCGCCATCTCCTTTCTGGACGTCTGCGAGGGGGGCTACCGCCTGGATCAGGCGGCGAAGCATCACCGGTTCGAGACCCTCTCCTTCCTGACCGCACCATTGAACCGCACCGCCGAGAGCGTCGGCGCCGACGGCTTCCGGAATATGGTACGCGATGCCAAGCGGGAATTTGACTACATCTTTCTCGACGCCCCCGCGGGTATCGATGCCGGCTTTGAGCTGGCGGCGAAGCATGCCGACCGCTGCATCATCGTCACCGGCGCGGATCCCGCTGCCATCCGGGACGCGGCACGGGCTGCCCAGCGCTTAGAGCTCATGGGCAAGAGCGATGTGAAGCTCATCGTCAACCGGGTCTCCCGGCGGCTCTTTTCCACCATGTCCGTCACCGTGGACGATGTGATGGACACCGCGGGACTGCCACTGATCGGCGTGGTGCCCGAGGATCAGAACGTGACTCTGGCGGCCGCATTTTCCACGCCGCTGATCAGCTATACAAACCGGGGCGCCGCCCGTGCCTGCGAGGCCATCGCCCGCCGGCTGGAGGGACGGAATGTTCCCCTTTCGTTCTTTGATATCTTTTGAACTATTTGATAAGGAGTGACTTCTAGTGAATATCGCGTTTCTGGCACATGATAAGAAGAAGGAACTGATGGTTCAGTTCTGCACCGCCTACAAGAGCATTCTCTCCAAGCACACCCTTTTTGCAACTGCAACTACCGGCCGCCTCATTGCGGACAACACGGGACTGTCGATCACCATGCTGCTTTCCCACAAGCAGGGCGGCCACCAGCAGATCAACGCCCGCATCGCCTACAACGAGATCGACCTGGTGCTGCTCTTCACCGACCCCAACACCACCGATCCCTACGACGATGCCAACATGATCGAGACCATCCGCCACTGTGACAAGCACAACGTGCCCATCGCCACCAACCTGGCCAGCGCGGAAATGTTCATCATGGGTCTGCAGCGCGGCGACCTGGATTGGAGAGAGATGCTGCACACCAAACCCCGCTATTAAAAATTTAATGCAGAGTGCAGAATGAGTTTCTTATTCTGCATTCTGCATTTTGCATTCAAACCCTGAAAGGAATTGATTAAAATGAGTATGATCAAGCCCCGGACGCTGTCCGGCTTTATGGAGCTGCTGCCCGGTAAGCAGGCGCAGATGGAGCGTATGATGGCCATTCTGCGGGATACTTACGCCCTCTACGGCTTTGCCCCCCTGGATACCCCCGTCATCGAGGATGCCCAGATTTTGCTTGCCAAGGGCGGCGGCGAGACCGAGAAGCAGATCTACCGCTTCACCAAGGGCGACAGCGATCTTGCCATGCGCTTCGACCTGACCGTGCCCCTGGCCAAGTATGTGGCGCTCCACTACAACGATCTGGCCTTCCCCTTCCGCCGCTACCAGATCGGCAAGGTCTACCGCGGCGAGCGCGCCCAGCGCGGCCGCTTCCGGGAGTTCTATCAGGCCGACATCGACATCATCGGTGACGGCAAGCTGGACATCCTCAACGAGGCCGAGATCCCCAGCATCATTTACAACATCTTCAACCGCTTCGGTCTGAAGCGCTTCCAGATCCGGGTCAACAACCGCAAGATCCTCAACGGCTTCTATGCCATGCTGGGTCTTTCCGAAAAGTCCGGCGACATCATGCGCACGGTCGACAAGCTGGACAAGATCGGTGCGGAAAAGGTCAAGGCGCTGCTGCTGAGCGAGTGCGGCGTTTCCGAGGAGGCCGCCGACGAGATCCTCAAGTTCATCGCCATCACCAAGTCGGAGGCCAAGGCGGTCTTAGGGAAGACAATGA
>JAZQDI010000141.1:0-23395 GCA_045546715.1 Oscillospiraceae bacterium
AAAAACAAGCTCAAGCCTATGGCTTGAGCTTGTTTTTTAAAGAATTGCACTTCAACTATAGAAAAATCCTTTTTTTCGTGAAATGAAATTATGCTACTATGATGTATTTCTTGTATTTGCCGGTTACCATGTTATAATTAGGAAAAATATAAAAAAGGCGGTGCTTCTGTAATGAAAAAGAAATATAAAGAATATCTAGAGCGACTCAAGAATAAAGAGATTTATTATTATGATATTCCTGAATGTGATCGCCTTGATTTTGATTTTATTGCAGAGTGCAGTCGTTCAAATATCAATACCTTTTGCAATAGAGGATTCGATGTGATTGAAAATTCTTTTTTTGTTGAGATATATGATAAGAGCAAAGGATTTACACGAAAAACATTTGACAGCTTTGATTCATTCTTCGATTTTCTGAATGGAGATATTTATCCTTGTTCATGTTACTATCAGTACGATTTTAGTCCTTCTGAAATAGAGCAGTTTGGAATAGACTTTTCAAGGATCAATTATTTGGCCCTGACATCGCTGAGAAAAAAAGACTATACGCCTAAACTGGCATACGAGAAATATGCTGAGAAGGAAAAAAAGGCTGCAAGGGAACAGCAGAAGGAGGAGAAAGCAGAAAGAAAAAGACAGTCCATTATGGATAAATACGAAGGAACTGTCCTTTCATCATCCAGCTATGAAGCACTCTACAATACTTTAGAGTCCTTTAAGAAAGAATATGAAAAAGCATTCAAAGGACAGTCAGCATATCTCTCCATTCTGGAACATCTAAGAAAATATATGGAGATTCAAAAAGACTATACCTTTCAGATCGTGATGAAATATGTATCTGAGAATTTGTATTTTCCGGATACTTTAATCTCTGACTTATTTTTCTTTTATGATCCTGATTTGGTTTTGGAAGCCTATAAACCGACTTCAGGTTCAAAATCAACCAATGCAAAATATCGTGTAAAGATGCGGGAATATGTAAAAGCATACAAAAACAATCCAGGACGATTCGAAAGAAAAACAAATGAAGAGAATATTGTTGTAACTGCTGACGCTGGTGAAACAATATCTAAAGCGGCGGATGAAGAAGAGTCTATTGCTTTTTACAGTGGTTATGACTGGGAAAAACGAGAGTTTTGGGTAAGATATGAAGGTATATGTAATCAGCGAACCTTTAATGGCAGTATACTGTTTCATTATTTTTTCGATTTTATAGTGTTTTTTGACGGCAACCTTTCGGGAGCTGATTTGTTGTTTTGCGATGGTCTATCAAATTTGAAGAACTGGGATAATATTGATTTCTCCAATGCAAGGTTAACCAGCAAAATGATGGATAAATTTGGCCTTATATATTCAGATCAAATGATGGCTACACCCAGTATTGATTCTTTTTCTCTTGTCTTGCAGAATGAAAGAGAAACAATTGCTACGCTTATGGAGCAACGACAAAGCGATGAGGATAGAAACAGTTCTCAGAGAATCTATTATGTATCAGATTTGCATTTAGACTATCAAATTAGTAATTCGAATTATAAGACGAACAATGACATTATATATTTCATAACAAAAGTAATTAGACAAATTGGATGGGATCTTGAAGGGCATAATCCCGAAGACTGTTTGTTAATTGGCGGTGATATAGCCTCTGATTTTACTATTTATTCTCTTTTTATAAAAGAATTAAGACGAGAAATAAAATACATGTCGATTTTTGTCGTTCTTGGAAATCACGAATTATGGGCTTTCCCTAATAATACATATGAGGAAATAGTTGCGCAATATCGTACTTTTCTCAGCAATTACAATATATCGCTGTTGGAGAATGATATGATTTGTGATTATGGCAACAGAGAGGAGCCTCGTTTTGTCTGGTTTTCGGAGGAAGACATTCTATCTTTGCAACCATCAGAACTCCGTTCTGAAGCAATAAAAACGAGAATGATATTGTTTGGTGGGCTCGGATTTGCGGGGCTAAATTCCGAATTCAATGCGAGCAATGGACTCTACCAATCGGTTGTTAATCGGAAACAAGAAATTCAGGAATCAGAAAGAATTGATAATCTGTATGCCAAAATTTCAAACGTGTTATTTGATAAACCGGTGGTCATATGCACTCATAACCCGTTAAAAGATTGGTCAAAAGCAAGTAATCCACTTGAAGGGTTTTACTATGTGAGCGGTCATACACACAGAAATGATTACTATGATGACAGCATTTTTCATGTTTATTCTGACAATCAAATTGGCTACTTTTCACGTCCAATTCATCTGAAATATTTTAGTGTTGATGGAGCTTTTGATCTTTTTTCTGAATATAGTGATGGAATCTATGAGATAACTCGGGAGCAATACGTTGCTTTTAATTATGGGAAATATATCAGAATCAATTTCAGCCGGGAATACCGGAAGCTCTTTATGCTGAAGAAAAACCGTTATTATATGTTTATAATGGAAGCGCTTTCAGGTAATCTGCAGCTTTTGAATGGCGGGGCAATCAAAAAACTAGAAAGATGTGATGTAAATTATTATTACGATAAAATGGATTCAGTCATTCAGTTCTTGAAAAAACCTACTGAGCAATTCAGTATGATCTTAAACAAAGTTTCTCAGGCCGTAAAGCAAATCGGTGGTAGCGGGAAAATCCACGGTTGCATCGTTGATATAGATTTTTATAATCATATCTATGTTAATCATTTAGACTTATCTTTGACAGGATATTGGGCTTTGGATATGATAAATAAAGAGGCATATGCTAGTATTCCAGCTTTGCTCAAACAGAATTGCCCACAAATATTTGAATGTTATCTAAAGCTAATAGGTGATAGGCAGCAAGATGCGATTGCAGTCTTACGAAGCGATATAGTTGATTTGGATTTACCGCCCGTATATTATCCAAGCACCGACATATATTCCTCGTCCAGATACGTCAAAAAATTACAACGCTTAAATTCCAACATTCTTGCCGAGTGGAGAGAACCAGATGAATTGGCAAGCGAATATAATAATCATTTCATCAGCAGTTAATAGTATCCACGAATCTGGTTCAGTATTTGTCCGCGAGGCTGAAAGAGGAGATCGCCGTCGCCTGCCCGAAGGTCAGCCAGACGCACATGAAGCAGCTGCGCGACATCGGCGCCTTCGGCGAACTGCCGGAGACGAGCCAGATGAGCCTTTTCTAAAAAACAAGCTCAAGCCATAGGCTTGAGCTTGTTTTTATAATATTGCACTCCAAAAGGGATTTTTGGCTGCAAGCGCAGCTTGCGATAGAAAAATCCCTTTTTCCGTGAGCGGTATTTTTGCGCCCAAACGAAGTGTGGTCACAAAAATGATTTGAATGATTCGCGTCTTGCGAGGCTTTATAAATAGGTCTCCCGGATTCGCTTCAAAATCTCCACGTCTGCGGGGCAGAAGGGGTAATCGCCCGTCTCCTGCGGGGTGATCCATCTGAGATCGTTGTGCTCCAGAAGCTTCGGCGTGCCCGCGGCGATGGTCGCGTGAAACAGCGTCAGATGCACGGTGAGATCCGGGTATTCGTGCACCACGTCCATGAACACCTCGCCCACGGAAACCGTGATGCCGAGCCCCTCCCGGCCCCCCCGGCCCAGCGCCTGCGCCGCCGCCTCGCCGGGCTCACCCTTGCCGCCCACGAACTCCCACAGCAGCCCGCGCGCCTTGTGCGCCGGTCTCTGGCAGATTAAAAACCGGTCGCCGTCCCAGATCAGCGCCGCCACAACCTCGGTCATGTCCGATCCTCCTCCAGCGCGAATGCGCGCAGAAGCTCGGAGGCCTTTTTCGCGTGGTCGCCGTGGAAGATATGTCCTCCGCCGCGGATGGTCTCAAGCCGGCAGCGCTTGCCATAGGTTTCCGCCGCGCGGCGGGAATAGTCGATCTTCACGATCCGGTCCGCCGTGCCGTGTACGAGCAGCACCGGGCCGGGATAGCCGCGAATGGCGTCATACGCATCGAGCGCCTGCGCCTCGCGGGCGTATTCTCTGCCGAGCGGCATTGGCAGACGGCCGAGCAGCTCCGGCAGGTTTTTCGGATCAAACCGATAGGTGAGCATCCGGCCGCGGCGGGAGTCATCCGGGATGCACAGCGCGGGATAAAACAGCACGAGCTTTGCCACATCGTGCGGCCGCTGCGCCGCCGCCATCGCGCTCACAAAGCCGCCCTGACTGCAGCCCATAAGCAGAATCGGCACCTTCTTTACGTCCGGGCGCGAGCGGGCGTGGTCCATCACGGCGAAGAGATCGGCCAGCTCCGTGAGCACGGTCATGTTCTTCGGCTTTCCGTCGCTCCTGCTGCGCAGCGAACCGCCGCAGAAATCGAAGGTGAACACGGAAAAGCCCGCCTCCGCCAGCGTGACGGCGTATTTCTCCACGGACTTCTGCGTTTCCAGAAACTCATGGCACACGATCGCCGCCGGCTGCAGCTTCAGTCCGGGTGCGCGAAACATCATGCCCCGGATGGTCAGCCCGTCCCGAAGGCACGAAAAGGGAATTTTCATAATATCCACTTGGCATGGCTCCTTTGCGTGATATCTGCTCCGATTGTACCATGCCCGCCTGCACCTTGCAAGTTGCGCTGCCGTGTGATAAAGTGGAGAAACTGCCGCAGGGAGGTGACGCCGATGGCACACAACCGCATATCCGCCCCGCGCCGGGGCTTTGATCCGGCGCTGCTGCGCCCGGTGTTCTCCCTCGCGTGGCCGACGATGCTTGAGCAGCTCATGCAGACCGCCGTGCAGTATATCGACACGGCCATGGTCGGCGCGCTCGGCACCGCCGCGACCGCCGCCGTCGGCGCGACGACGACGCTCAACTGGCTCATCATCTGCACGGTCTCGGCCTGCGGCGTGGGCTTTCTCAGCGTGATCGCCCGGGCGCGCGGCGCAGGGGAGGGGGACACCGTCCGCCGTGCCTCCATGCAGTCGGTGCTGGCCGTGCTCATCATCGGAATTCTGTACACACTGCTCACCTGCTCGCTCAGCCGGATCATCCCGGTCTGGATGCAGGTGGACGCGCCGATCCGCGATCTCGCCGGGCGGTATTTCTTCATTCTCTATCTGCCCATGCTCTTTCGCGCCGCTGCCATCATCTTCGGCACGGTGCTGCGCGCCGTGGGCGACGCGAAAACGCCCATGCGCGCCGGGATCGCCGCGAATGTGCTCAATGTCATTTTGAATTTCCTGCTGATCTATCCCACCCGGACAGTCACGATCTTTTCGCGCAGCGTGTCTCTCTGGGGCGCGGGCTGGGGCGTCGCCGGCGCGGCGGCCGCGAGCGCCGTGAGCTATACGCTCTCCGGCGTCATCATCACGATTGCGCTCTTCCGCCATCCGGAGCTCAGCCCCCGCGGTCTGGCGTGGCGCCCGGACCGGGAGATTCTCCGCCCGTGGAGCCGGGTGGCCTTTCCGCTGCTGGTGCAGCAGTTTGTCAACTGCATGGGCTATGTCGTTTTCGCCGCCATGATCAACGCCCTCGGCGAGATCAGCGCCGCGGCGCACACGATTGCAAACACCGTGGAGTCCGCCTTTTATATCCCCGGCTACGGCATGCAGAATGCTGCCGCCGCACTCTCCGGCGCCGCCGTCGGCGCCCGGGACCGCGACCGCCTGCGCGCCCTCGGCCACACGATCCGCGCGCTGGAAGTCTCGCTCATGCTGCTCTCCGGCGGGCTGCTCTTCGCCTTCGCGCCGGCGATGGTGCGCCTCTTTACCAGAGACGCCGCCGCCATCGCCCTCGGCAGCACGGTGCTGCGCATGGTGGCCTGCTCTGAGCCGTTTTACGGCGTTTCCATCGTGACGGAGGGAATGCTGCAGGGCGCGGGCGAGACGCGCATCCCGCTCATTTATAATCTCACCGGCATGTGGGGCGTGCGCATTGTCGGCACGTTTGTGTGCACGCGGTTTTTGGGGCTCGGTCTCGTCTCTGCCTGGGGCTGCATGATCGCGCACAATGCGCTGGTGTTCGCGCTGTATCTTGTTTTCCTTCTGCGCGGCAGACTGGACAGCCTGACCGAATTATGATATATTGATCGTGTTGAATTCCATTTCGAGAGAAAGGAGGACTTTCATCATGACCGTTGCCGAAATCCGCGCTCTGGGTCTCAGCGAAGAGGCCATTCAGGAGCTGACCGGCGGCGCCGAGACCATCGAGCTGGTGCGCGACAGCGTGCCTTGCCCGCTCTGCGCGCTGACCGAGACCATCTGGTATGCTCCCGCCACGGGCAAGCACGTCTGTGTCGACTGCCACTACGTTTTTTAATCAAACAAAAGATTGCACTGCGATACCCCCGCTCAAAGCGAGCGGGGGTATTTCCGTGAGCTGTATTTTTGCACCGAAACAGGAATCCGTACTGTGACCGCTGTATAGATAAACCGCAGTGTATGAAACAATACAATTATCCAGTTCTCGTTCGTTCTTTCTTGTTACATATTGTAATTTTATAAGAGATGTGATATGATTTTAGTCACTGTGGGAAATAATTGGAAATCAGAATTGAAGGAGGTCCCATTTATGCGTAATACCCGCAAAATTCTGGCCTTCGTGCTCGTGCTGGTGCTCTCGTTCAGCCTGGCGTGCGTACCTGGCCTCGCCTACGGCCGCGATGTTTACAACATCAACAAATACGTGGCCTTCGGCGACAGCGTTGCCTCCGGCATGAACAACGAAGTCCGTCCGCCCAATGTCCCTGTACAGACCGGCACGGATGAGGACGGCAACCCCGTCTATTCCGCCGTCGAGGTGCTCGGCACGACTCCGTATGGCTACATTGCCCGTGTGGCGAACGCCATCGGCCTGAGCATCGACGAAGGCGGCGGCGCGATCAGCTGGTCCCACACCGGCATGCGTGTCCGCGACATTCTCCACGAGATCAAGGCGGACACCGTGGATTACACCGGCGACGAGGCCTATGTTTACACGTTCAAGATCAACGGCTTTGATTCGTTCCGCGAGCAGATCCGTCAGGACATCCGCGAGGCGGATCTCATCACCCTGAACGTCGGCTCCAACGATATCTTCACCGATCCCGCGACCTATGCCGCCGTGGAGTACGCTGCGCAGCAGGCTGAGGAAGCGGCGAACCCCAAGCCCACCGGCAGCGGCTCGCTCTCGCTCAGCATTCCGAATCTGTCCATGTCCAAGCCGCAGGCGACCGACGAGGCCGGCGGTTCCACCCTGTTCCAGGCGCTGCTCAGCCCGGAGTATTCCGGCTATCTGAAGATCCTGCTGCCCAAGATGTTTGAGGGCTTTGAGAGCTTCAAGAAGACCTATCCCGTGCTGCTCCAGGAGCTGCGCGACCTGAATCCCACGGCGCAGATCATCACGATCGGCGTCTTCAACCCCATGCACGCCATGAGTCTCACCGGCAACAGTCTCATTACCCTCGGCGAGATCGTGGATAATGTGCTCCTGCCCATGAACAGCTACATTGCCCGCACCAGTGCGAAGTACGGCTGCACCTATGTCGATGTGGTCGACGTCGAGACCGACAGCTCCGTGCACCCCACCATGGAGGGCTACGAGGATATGAAGGACCGCATCGTCGCCAAGATCCGCCCGATCACGGAGTTTAAGGACATCTCTCTGCAGAGCCCCGAGTTCCAGAAGGCGATCCAGTGGGCCGTGAACACCCGCATCACCGCCGGCACCGGCGAGGGCACGTTCTCTCCCAACCGGATCTGCAGCCGCGCCGAGATTCTCACCTATCTCTGGCGTCTGGCCGGTGAGCCCAGAGTGGAGAGCACCGCCGACTTTGCGGACGTAAAGGCGGACGATTACTTTGCCGAGGCGGTTGCCTGGGCGAGCGAGCTCGGCATCACCTCCGGCACCACTGCCTGGACCTTCTCCCCCTATGCCCCCTGCACCCGCGCGCAGATCGTGACCTTCCTGTATCGCTATGATCAGGCCACGAATCCCGATGCGGAGGACGCTGAGGCCTTTGCCGGCTTCCGCGACGTCGGCGTTGGCGCTTACTTCGGCGCGCCCGTGTCCTGGGCGGTCAAGACCGGCATCACCAAGGGCATCAGCTCCGTCCTCTTCGGACCCATGCAGCCCTGCACCCGCGCGCAGGCCGTGACCTTCCTGGCCCGGTATGTCGGCGCATAATTCATCCCCCAACCGGTCTCTCTGAGAGGGCCGATCCCCCTGAACGGCGGCATTGCTGAGTTTGCCGCCTTCAGGGGGATTTTTCTGCCCTTCGCTTGACAGGAGGCGGGGGATATTGTATATTGAAGATGCTGACATCGTGTCAGATTAATCATTGGAGGAGGGGAGCGCCATGCCCAGAGGCGGCGAGGCCAGAACCCAGGCCAGGCGGGAGGAAATCATCTCCGCCTGTGAAACGCTCTATACCCAGCGTTCGTTTAAGGACGTCACCATTAAGGACATCGGCGATCTGACGAGCTTCACGCGCACGTCGATCTATAATTATTTCGAGACCAAAGAGGAGATTTTTCTGGCGCTGCTCCACCGGGAGTATCAGAGCTGGACGGCGGATCTGACCGCAATCTCCGAGGCGGAAGCGCGCGGCGTCGAGCCGCTTTCCCGCGCGCTGGCGGAGTCGCTTGACCGGCGGCAGACCATGCTCCGGCTCATGAGCACGAGCCTGTTTGAGATGGAGGAAAACAGCCGCGTGGAGGCGCTTGCCGCCTTTAAGCAGGGCTTTCACGACATGCTTCACGCGCTGGAGGCCTGTGTCAATGCGCACTGCCCGGGTGTGGATGCAGATGGCTTCCGCTTCGCGTTTCTCCCCTTTGTCTACGGGGTGTATCCCTATTCCACTGTCACGGAAAAGCAGCGCGCCGCCATGGCGCAGGCGGGTGTGGACTATGACCCGCCCACGGTGTATGACATGGTGTATCGCGGCGCGATGAATATTTTGGAAGGCTTGAAGCATCAATAATAAAAGGGAGGGTACACAAATGAAATCCAAGGTCTATTTCTCCCGGGAAATCACCCCGGAAAAGGTCGTGGAGATGTATGAAAAGCTGGGCATTGCGCTGCCCGGCAAGGTCGCTGTGAAGGTGCATTCCGGCGAGAAGGGCAACACGAATTTCCTGCGCCCGGACTTCTGGAAGCCCATGGTCGAGGCGGTAAACGGCACGATTGTCGAGTGCAACACCGCTTATGGCGATAAGTACGGCAACGGCGTGCGCGACAACACGGACAGCCACTGGAAGCTCATCGAGTACCACGGCTGGAGCAAGGTCTTCAACGTCGATCTGATGGACGCCGAGGGTCCGGATCTGGTGCTCCCGATTCCCAACGGCAAGCGCCTGAAGGAAAACCATGTCGGCAAGCATATTGTGAACTATGACTCCATGCTCGTTCTCGCCCACTTCAAGGGCCACCCCATGGGCGGCTACGGCGGCGCCCTGAAGCAGCTGTCCATCGGCTGCGCCTCCCGCGCGGGCAAGGGTCTGATCCACTCCGCCGGCGTGACGGACGACCGCTATGACTGCTGGGACAAGCACGCCGACGCCTATGGCTTTACCGAGGCCATGGCTGACGCCGCTTCCAGTGTCGTGAAGCACTTTGAGGGCAAGATCGCCTTCATCAACGTGATGAAAAACCTCTCGGTGGACTGCGACTGCGTGAACACGCCGGAGCCTCCCTGCATGAAGGACATCGGCATTCTCGCCTCGCTCGATCCCGTGGCCATCGATCAGGCGTGCATGGATCTGATCTACGCCGCCAAGGACGATCCCGGTCAGGCGCACTTCATCGAGCGCGTGGAGTCCCGCAAGGGCGTCCACACCATTGAGGCCGCTGCGGAGCTTGGCTTCGGCAGCCGCGAGTATGAGTGCATCGAAATCTGAGACTGCGCCATGCGTGGATGACAAACGCCCGGAAGCATTTGCTTCCGGGCGTTCGCGCGTTTTGAGATTGGGGGGAGAGAGGTAAGAGAGAGAAAGAATCAGAGTTTGTCAGTCGGCGAGATCGAGCGTACTGATCAGGTCAATCATCGCGGTCTCATCCATGGGCACATCGCTGCATACGGCGTAGCTGTAGTCGCCGGCAGTCCAGACCGCGGTCTGGAAGCTGGTTTCGTCGCCGCGCAGCTCCGCCTCCGCTCCGTTCGGGAGCGTGACGGTTTTGGTATTCGCGTAGACATAGTAATCGCCGGAGATATCGTCGCTGCCCGCAGCCTTGCGCAGGATGAGCATGCTGCCGCGCTCGTCGATGAAGGTCACCTGAATCATTTTGCCGTCCATGACCTGAATGTTTCGGTCGGTGTAGCCATCCATGGAGGCGGGAACGAGAAAGTCAAAGCCCGTGACCGCAGCGGCGTCCTCCAGCGTGTCATAGCTCACAAAGGGGTTTACGATCTGCGCTTCGATGGAGCCGACCGGCTCATCCGACCCGGCGGGGACGGGCGCCTTACTGCCGTCGCAGGCAGCGAGACCGAACAGACATACGGCGCAGAGCAGAAGAGAAATGATCTTTTTCATGGGAAATACCATCCTTTCCTGGGGCATTTTTGTCCTCACGCCCAATAAGACTGCCAAACACGGAAAACGTTCCCGCGTTCATAAATATTTAAAAAAGCAGAAACGGCTGATCGTTCAGCCGTTTCTGTTTCTGCGTTCTTTGACAGTCTCAGATCTCGTAGTACTCGCCGTCTTCCGGGATGTGCACTTTGTTCAGGATGCCCTTTTTCTTCAGCTTCTTCGCGAGCGTTCTGCGCGTGAGCGTCGCGTGGGGAACGTTGTCCATATGGCTTGCAATCACGAAGGCGTTCGGAGCGGCCTTGACCACGTTTTCAAGATCGCCGTCGTCCATGATGAGGCGGCCGTTGTCCAAGAGCATGGCGGCGCAGTTGTTCGTGATGATCACATCGGGCTTGTATTTTGCGATTGTTTCCTGCACGTCGCTGCACCAGACCGTGTCGCCGCAGAGGTAGACGGTCTTTTCACCGGGCGCGCGGAAAACGAAGCCGGCGGCCTCGCAGCAGGGCTTGATCGTGCCGTGCACGGCGTTCACCTTGATGATCTCCGCGTCGCCCCAGGTGATGCGCTCGTCCACAACGCGCACATCCTTCATGCCGGAGAATTCGAGGAAGTCCGCGTCCTGACGGCCGATGGCGTAAATGGGAAGATTCTTGTTGAGCCCCTCGCAGCCCTTGCCGTTCGGGCCGAGACCAATGTGGTCCAGATGCACATGTGTGCAGATGTAGGCGTCCACGCCGCCGTTGACCTTGCCCACGCTCATCGGCAGGCTGTGCAGCGGGCAGGGGAGCCATTTGTGCTTTGTGTTCACGGCCTTCCATGTGGAACATTCATCGATGATCGGCTTCTTGCGCTTGTCGCCGCCGCGGTTGATGCCCGCAATGATCGGAATCATGGCAAGATTTCCGGACATGAACCGAGGGCTCAGCCACGGATCAATCAGAAAGGTTTTGCCGGCGTAGGTGATTTTCACGGTGGCGCTGCGAATCTGCTGGAACTTCATAGTCTCTTCTCCTTTGTATTTTAATCTGTTTCTATGATATAAGATTAACAAATACGGACGATTTTGCACAGCAGTAAAAATGCCCTTGCCGCAACAAAACTGTTGTAGTAGAATGTGAATTGTAAGGGGCCGACGACCTCGGCGGCCCGCCGATGATATCTGCAGCAGCAAAGAGGAGGCCGTACCTATGAACCGCAAGCAGCTGACGTATTTTCTCGCTGCCTGCCGCACGAAAAACATTCAGGCGGCGGCGGACGAGCTCTATATCTCGCATCAGGGACTCAGCCGCGTGCTGCGCGCGCTCGAGGAGGAGCTGGGGCAGAGTCTTTTCCGCCGCTCCAATCGGGGGCTGGAGCCCACGGACTTCGCCGTAGCGCTCATCCCGCATGTTCGCCGCCTGCTCGAGGACTATGACCGGATCGAGGGTGTGCGCACGCTCTCAGCGCAGAATAAGACGGTCGTCACGATCTATTCGCTTGATCACCTGCTGCACGCGCTGGGACCGGATTTCGTCGAGGGCTTCTGCACGCAGCACCCGGAGATCACCCTATCCGTCATCGACACGACAGACGCCCGCGCCTGGGCAGAGCTGGAGGGCGGCGGCTGCGACTTTGCCCTCGTGAACGGCCCGGTGGATAACATCCGCTTTGACGCGGACCCACTCTTTTATTCCCGCTACTGCTGGCGCATCCGCGCCGATCACCCGCTCGCGGAAAAGGAGCCGCTGACCATCGAGGATCTCCGCGGCCAGAAGCTCATCGGCAAGGGCCGCGCCTATGACTGCTTTCGCCGCAACGTGGAAAAACTCCTGCTTGGCGCGGATATTGATGTGGACATCCCGCTGGAGACCGCGGACGAAGGGCTTTTGCGCGACCTCGTGGAGCGGCAGGGCTGGATTGCCGTGACCTATGATTTTTCCGCGGTGCGAAACTGCGGCGAGCACACCGTTCTCCGCTATCTGGAGGGGGAGGAGTACGGGCAGACGATCTATCTCGCCCGCCGTCAGGGCGAGCGCATGACCCGCGCGGCGGAGACCTTTCGGGATTATCTGCTTGCGTGGATGCGCGAACACCCGCGCGAATGAAAAAACCGCCCGCTATCCGAAGATAGCGGGCGGTTCCATGCTGGTTCAGTTGCTGCTTGTGGGGATGAAGGGGATGATTCGTCTGGCGAGCTCCGAGGCGGTCATCGTCTGGAGCCAGACCTTGCCGGGGCCGGTCAGCGTGGTGAGGAAGAGACCCTCGCCGCCGAAGAGAATGTTCTTAAAGCCCTTGACCATCTCCGCGTTGTAGCCCACCTGCGCCTCGAAATAGGCGACGTTGCCGGAGTCCACGATGAGCTTTTCGCCGGCCTGCAGCTCGACCTCCTGCACTGCGCCGTCCAGCTCCAGGAACGCCATGCCCTGGCCGCTGAGCCGCTGCATGACGAAGCCCTCGCCGCCGAAGAGACCGGTCTTTAAGCCGGTCACAAAGGCGGACAGATGCACATTCGGCGTCGCGCAGAGGAAGGCGCCCTTCTGCATCACATATTCCTGATTCCCGCCGATCTCAATCGCGTGGATCTCGCCGGGCATGCTGGCGGCAAACGTAATGTCGCCCTGCTTCTGCGCGGTGTAGGTCGCCATGAAGAGACTCTCGCCGGAGAAGAGTCTGCCGAGACTCTTGCCGAAGCCGCCCTTCATGTTCGTCTCCATCTGGAAGCCGTCCGTCATCCAGGACATGCCGCCGGCCTGCGTGAATATGCTCTCGCCCGCCTCGAGCCGCAGCGTCACGGCAGGCATCTGGTTGCCGAAAATTTTATACTTCATGATTTCTTCCTCCTGTTTATAATGAAATAACGTAGTTATTTTATCATATGAACCGTATGTCCTGCAATGAGAAAATGGACATTTTTTGCCTTTTCTGCCCGGTTGCGGGGATGGAAACCGCCGGTTGACAAATTGCAAGGCCTGATCTCTGGCTTTTTGGAGTGCTGTATGGTACGATGAAGCCACCAACGAGGAAAGGAAGATCGTGATGATTCTTGCAGATAAGATTATCGATCTGAGAAAAAAGAACGGCTGGTCACAGGAAGAGCTGGCCGAGCGGCTGGGCGTGACCCGCCAGAGCATCTCCAAATGGGAGGGCGCGCAGTCCGTGCCGGATATGAACCGAATCCTTGCCATGTCGTCTCTCTTCGGCGTGAGCACGGACTACTTATTGAAAGACGAGCTGGAGCCGGAGCAGGCCGCTCCCGCAGCGGAGGTCTCTTCGGATGACACGCCCGCGCGCAAGGTGTCCATGGAGGAGGCCAACGCCTTTCTAGAAACGCGGATCATGGCGGCGGGGTGGATCGCCCTCGGCGTTGCGCTGTGCATTCTCTCGCCCGTTGTGCTCATCCTGCTCTCCGCCGCGCAGGAGTACGGACTGATTGCCATGTCGGAGGATCGTGCGGCGGGCATGGGACTGCTGATGTTGTTCCTGTTCGTGTGCACGGCGCTGCCGATGTTTCTCACCTCCGCGTTCCGGCTGAACCGGTTTTCCTATCTGGAGAAGGAATCGCTGGATACGGCCTACGGCGTGGACGGCATGGTTCGCGAGCGCCGCGAGCAGTACGCCCCAACGCATATTCGCATGCTTATGATCGGCATCACGCTCTGTGTGCTCTCTGCTGTGCCCATCTTCGTCATGCTCATGCTGGGCGGCAGTGACAATGACTTTGCCATGGTGGCCGCTGCGTGCATGCTGCTTGTCATTGTGGCGCTCGGCGTCTATCTCATCGTGCGCACCTGTATCCGGCAGGGCAGCTATGAGATCCTTCTGGAAACGGGGGAATATTCCAAGCTGCGCAAGGTCGAAAACCGGCGAAACGAGCCGATCTCCGCCATCTACTGGGCGCTGGCGCTCGCGATCTATCTCGCCTGGAGCTTCATCACCATGAACTGGCAGTCCACCTGGATCGTCTGGCCGATTGCCGGCGTGCTCTACGGCGTGCTTGAGGCGGTGCTGCGCCTGGTGAGAAAACCGTGAAGGCGTGTAAAATCAATTTGTAGGGCGGTCCCCTGGGGCCGCCTTTTCGATATTTCTGCGGCACTTCCGGCATCACGGCGGCGGCAAGCCACCGCCCTGTATCCTCCGATCCGGTGCGGCATATGTCTCTCAAAACGAAAAACGTGAGGCATTCGCCTCACGTTTTTTTCTGTCATTCAGTTTCCGTTTTCGTCGTGGGTGTGGACGTTGATGAGATACTTCGCGCCCGTGGGGCTGATGTACATGCCGTCGAGCTCCGCCGTGGCGAGATACACATCTGTGTAGGTATAGAGCGGGCAAACTGCCCATGTGCTCATGAGCAGCGTCTCCGCCTCGTGCATCAGGCGGTAGCGCTCGCGCGAATCGGTGCTGCTCTGGATGGTATAGAGCAGACCGTCATAGGCCTCCATCCAGCTGAGATTCTTCCGCGTCTCGCCGGCAATCGTGGCGGAATAGCCGCGGTAATTGGCGTGGGCGTTCCAGCCGAGACCAATGTGGTTGCTGCTGGTGCTCCAGAGATTCAGAAACAGCATCGGATCGTCATAGTCCGCCGTCCAGCTGTGGCGCGTGATGGAAAACGAGCCCTTCTCCCGCTCGGCAAGGAAGGTGTTGAGATCCGTGGCCGAGACGGTCAGCGTGATGCCGTAGTCGGCGTAGAGGTCGCGCAGATAGTTCGCAATGTCCACATGACCGAAGGAGTCGCTTGTGAGCACCGTCAGCTCCGGGAAGCCCTGGCAGCGATTGTTTTTGGAGATGGTGAATTTTTTGCTCGAGTCGGCCACCGTCTGCAGGAGCTTCAGCGCCTGCTTGCAGTTGTCCTGATAGGAGTCGGCGTCCGCCTTGTAGTAGCCGCCGCCCTTGCCGTCCGGCCCGTTGTGGGAGGCGAAGGCGGTGCCGTCTGCGTCGGTGATGCCGTCCGGCACATAGGCCGCGGCGGGCAGCTGACCGGATTTGGCTATGGCGCCGCAGATGTATTCCCGGTCGATGAGCAGACTCAGCGCCTGCCGGATCTGTACGCGCTCAGCCTCGGTGAAGGCGGCGAGCGCAGGATCGTTCACATTGAAGCAGAGACTGTAGACGCCCACGCGGCTCACGGTGTGATATTCGCTCGCGCGGGTAGAGCGCAGCGTGTTCAGCTGCTCCGAGGGCAGAGAGCCGACCATGGCGTAGCGCCCCTGCAGATAGCCGGTCACGGCCTCGGCGCCGTCGTCCGTAAAGTCAAAGCGCAGCGTCTCCGCCGTGACGCTCCCGGCGTCCCAGTAGCGCTCGTTTTTCACGAGAATCATGCCCGTCTCGCCAAACTGCGTCACCTTGAACGGGCCGCTTACCGCGAGCCGGTCCGGCGCGAGATCCCAGCCCTCGCCGGAGTCCACGGCCTTTTTCTGCACGGGGAAGAACGCGGGGTTGGCGCAGAGCTTGAGGAAATTCGGCTCGTTGAAGGCGAGCACGACCGTGAGCGTTTTGCCGTCTTCAGACGCGGTCACGTTGAGCTTGCCCGTCTCAAAGCCGTCAATGCAGTCGAAGAGATACCGCTCGTCCGCATCCTGCATGGAGACCACGCGGTTCCACGCGTAGACAAAGTCCTCCGCCGTGAGCGCCGAGCCGTCAGACCACTTGAGATTGTCCCGCAGCTTGAAGGTGTAGACCGGCTGACCCTTGTCGTTTACCTGCGGCACCGGGAGCGCCTGACAGAGGTCGGCGGTGAGCTCCACGGTGTCCGACCCCGTGCGCCGATAGCTCACGAGACCGGCGTAGAGATTGACCAGATAGGTTGCGTCGTCCGTGGAGACGTATCTCGCCGGGTCCAGATAGGCGGGGGCGCTGCCCAGACAGTAGGTCGTGGGCCAGATGACCTCCTCCGGCTCCGGCGAAGGCGACGGCGCGGCGATGCCGGGCGGCTCCTGCTTGCCGCAGGCCGCGAGTCCCAGCGCCAGCACCAGGGCCAGCAGCAGTGAGAGCGTACGTTTCATAGCTGATTCCTTTCCGATTCACAGAGGTTGTTGCGCAGAAATCAAATGCCCAGATCCCGGTACAGCAGCGTCACGATCTGGCCCCGGGTGCAGGGGTCTGCAGGGGAGAAGTGGATGCTGTCCGTTCCGGCGGTGATGCCGTTTTCCGCCGCCCAGAGCACCGCGGGGCGGAAATAATCCTCCGCTGCGACGTCGAGGAAGGGGTTTTCAATTTCGGCTTCCGGCGCGCCTGCCATGCGCCAGAGGAAGGTTACGGTCTGCGCGCGGCTCACGGTCTCATTCGGCGAGAAGGCGCCCGGACCGGTTCCGGCGGTGATACCGCGTTCCACCGCCCAGAGCACTGCGCGGTAATAGTAATCGGTTGTGTTCTGCACGTCGAGGAAGGGGGAGACAATCTCCTCCGGCTCCGGACAGCCTGCCGCGCGCCAGAGGAAGGTGACCATCTGACCGCGCGTGCAGGGAAGCTCCGGCGCAAAGCTCGGGCCCTCCGCGCTGTAGCCTGCGGTGATGGCGTTGGCAGTTGCCCAGTGCACTGCGCCGGCGAAATACTGGACGGGGGAGACGTCGATAAATGCCGTGTCCGTCTGTCCCGCCGTGGCGGGGACGGTCTCTGCGCGCTGCGCGCCGCAGACCTCACAGCGGAAGCTGCGTGTGCCGTCCTGTGTGCGCGTGGCGAGGGGGCTTGTGCGCCCGGCGTCCCAGCGGTGGGGCATTTCATTTTCCAGAAAGTTGCCCAGCCGGGGCATGCCCCAGCCGTAGAGCTGGTCCCTGCCCTCATCGCCCAGATCCTGCGCAGACTGCTTCATCGCCTCGTAGAGCGCAGCGCAGTCGAGCTCCGGACGGAGCAGCAGCATGTCTGCCGCGAGCGCCGTCACATGCGGCGCGGCAAAGGAGGTGCCGCGCGAGAGCGTCACGCTGCCGCCCGGGCCGATGGTGCGCAGGCTGCTGCCGGGCGCGGCGAAGTCCACCAGATCTCCGTAGTTGGAGAAAATCTCATAGTTCAGCTCGCGGTTCACGGCGGATACCGCGATTGTGGTGCCGTAGCTCGCGGGATAGCAGGTCTCCACGCCGGCGTTCAGATTGCCGGCCGCGCAGATGACCGGCACACCCATGGCGCAGGCGCGGTCGAGCGCGGTGTTCAGGAAGGTGAAGGAGCGGTCGGCCCCCTCCCAGCCCAGACTCATGTTGATCACGTCCGCCCCGTGATCCAGAGCATATTCCAGCGCATCGAGCACCATCGTGCGCGAGGCGGTGCCCTCGTCGTCAAATACGCGCAGGATCATCAGCTCCGCCTGTTCCGGGAGCAGATCGTCCAGCAGGGAGGCGACCTTGGTGCCGTGTCCGGCGGCCTCGCCCTGCGTCACGTCCGTGAGCGCCGGTGTGCCGTTTACAAAGTCGTAGCTGTCGTCCAGATCGATGCGCCCGGGCGAGAGCTCCACGGTGAGATCCGCGCCCGTGTCCAGCACGGCAACGGTCAGACGTCTGTCCTCGCAGTGCGCTGCAGCCTCAGCGCTGCGGCGAAAGGCGCTCAGCTCCATGGCGTCGGCGCCCCAGCTGCGCGCGGTGTAATCCGGGGCGGCGGGGGAGGCCGTCGGCTCCGGCGCGGCGGTCGGCTCCGGGTCTTCGTCGTTTGTGCCGCCGGGCACGTCCAGAATGGTCGCGCCGGTCTGCCCGCTGCGCGGCGCTGCCCATGCCGATCCCATGAGGGAGAGCGTGAGCGCAAGTGCCAGCAGCAGGCTGATAATGGTTCGTCTTTTCATAGTGGTTGTTTTAATCGTTGTCCTCCGCCGGGAGATAGCGCAGATCCCGGTCCACTGACCCCTCGATTCCGTCTACCGTTCCGGTATAGGTGTATTGCCAGATGCTGTGGGCGTAATACCAGTCGTCCGCCTCGTCATCCGCGCTGAGCCAGAGCGCAGCGTCGGACAGCTGGCCCAGATCATAGTCATAGCAGCCCTGCCAGCGGTTGAAATAGACGGCGGGCGCATAGCCGCCGGCACGGATCTCACTGCAGAAGGCTCGGGCAAACTGCGTCATCTGATTGCCGAGAATGCCGTCTGTCCGCGCGGAGTCCTCCGCGATGGTCTCCCAGTCAAAGACGAGCGGCAGCGTAACGTCATAGCGCTGCGCGGCTTCCAGAAGCCATCTGGCCTCCTCCTGCGCCTCATCCTCCGTGATGGCCTGAGAGAAGAAATAGAGACCGATCTCCAGTCCCGCGTCGAGCGCGCCCTGCGCGTTTTTCGGGAAGTTGGCGTCCATGCTGATATAGCCGTCGGTGTAGCCGCGGTATCCGGCGCGGATGATCGCGAAGTCGATCCCGTCCGCCTTCACGGCGTTCCAGTCGATCTCGCCCTGAAAATAGCTCACGTCTATGCCCTGCTGGGCGATGTATCCGTCTCCTGTGTAGGATACCACGTCTCCGGCGTCCGGCGTGTAGAAATCCGCCGCGGTCATATCGTTTGCCGCCGCGCCCTTCCACGGCCGAACCCAGACCAGCGCGCTTCCGTCGTGTACCTGCACCATCCCCTCGTGGGGATCGCGCTCCCGGCAGCCTGCCAGCGAGAGCAGACAGACCGCTGCGAGTATCAGCGCGGCTGACGCGCGAAGCTTGTCTATTAAATAGGTATAATGTCTCATGTTGCCAGTATACCATATTCCGCGGTGGAGTGCAAATTGGGCTTGACACTCCACAATTTGGGTGTTAATATTTGCGCTGTCATTTTTTAAGGGAGCGCTTTGAAATGAAACAAAAAAACGCCCTCACGGCGCGGTATTCCGCCGTACAGGGCTCGTTCTGGATGGGTTATTGTGTGTGCATCAGCTTCGCGGCGGTGTATCTGCAGGGACTGGGCTACACGAACGCGCAGCTCGGCGTCGTCATGGCGGTGGGAAATCTGCTCGGCGCGGTGTTGGGTCCGGAGCTTTCCGCCCTGATCGACCGCAGCGCGACGCTCACAGCGTGGCGTCTGGTTTGGCCGTGGCTGGGGCTGCAGGCGGCCGCGCTGGTCACGCTGGCGCTTCACCCCGTGATGGGAGCGGTCACGAGCGCGGCATTTGCGCTCTTCATCGCCTTTTCCATCAGCCTGAATTCCCTCAATCTCAAGCTCTTTGTGGACTGCGTTCACAGCGGTCAGGCCGTGAATTACGGCGTGTCCCGCGGCGTCGGCTCGGGCAGCTTCGTGCTCATGAGCATGGCGCTCGGCGCAATCGTCAAGTCCGCCGGTGTGCGCGTGCTGCCGTGGGCCGGACTTTTGATGGTGCTGCTGCAGGCGGCGGCGCACGCTTGGCTGCGCCGGGGCTATGTCCCCGCCGAGAAGCGGGCAGAGGCCTTTTCCGCCCGCGGGCGCACGATGGCGGCGTTTCTGCGCGGCGAGCCGCGATTCGCAGTGCTGCTGCTTGGCGCGGCGCTGATCTTCTTCGGCCACAACACGTCCACCAATTTCCTCATTAACGTCACGCGCTATGCCGGCGGCGACACGGGCACCATGGGGCTCTTAAACGGCTTCATGGCAGCGGTGGAGATCCCGGTCATGGTCTTTTTCGGAAAGCTTCGCGGCGGCCGCCGCAGCGCGGATCTGATGCGCATTGCCTTCGTGTTTTTCGCTGTCAAGGCGGCGGTCATGCCGCTGGCGTCCTCGGTGCCGCTGCTCTTTGCGGTGTTTCTGCTGCAGGCACCCTCCTTCGCGCTCTACACGGCCGCGATCGTCGACTATGTGGCGGAGACCGTCCCCTTTGAGGACAGCGCCAAGGCGCAGAGTCTCGCCTTCAGCATGACGACGCTCGGCGCTGTGCTCGCAAGTCTCGCCGCCGGCAGACTCTATGACGCACTGCCGGTGCCGTCCGTCCTCTGGATCGCCTGCGGCATCACCGCCCTCGGCGTCGTGCTCGCCATTGCAGGCACGCAGAATCAAAAATAATTGCCTCGCGGAGTTCGCAGCTCGTAAGCCGCGAAGCACGCGAAGCAATCAAATCCGTTTTCCCGGCGACATGTGCGGCGGGAAAACTCCCTAAGGCGAGCGCTGTGCTCGCCGCTCGCGCCGACCAAGCAGGGTTTTGCCCTGCGCGATAAGCGCGAGTATACAAAAAGAGCGCTGCTTCAAGCAGCGCTCTTTTTGAATTATTTGATGCCGTACTTGCGGTTGAACTTATCCACGCGGCCGCTGGTGTCGACCAGCTTCTGCTTGCCGGTGTAGAAGGGGTGGCACTTGGCGCAGATCTCAACGGTGATGTTCTGCTTGGTGGAACCGGTCTCATACACGGCGCCGCAGGCGCAGCGGATGGTGGTGGGCTGATAATTCGGGTGAATTCCGGACTTCATAATGCATAACTCCTCAAAATAAGCTGCCTTGAGCACACAAGCGGTGGATACAAAGCGCAGAGGGTATTCTAGCATAGGTTCGGCGTGTTTGCAAGGTTTTTTGAAAAGTTTTTTGCAAATCACATATATTAAATGTGAACAATTCGTCAAATCTCATCCACCCCCTTGACATTCTTCTTATTGAGTGGTAAATTAGCACTCGAAGAAAAAGAGTGCCAACACCTGACGGCGTTGAGTGCCAAAAGGGCGGGACGAACATGGATCTGACTCCCCGGAAAAAGAAAATACTGGCCGCCGTCATTGAGGAATACATCCGCACGGCGGAGCCGGTCGGCTCCAAGGCCATTGCTGCGAGAGGCAATCTCGGCTGCAGCCCGGCCACGATCCGCAATGAGCTGGCCGAGCTCGTCTCGAGAGGATATCTCGACCAGCCGCATACCTCGGCCGGCCGCGTGCCCACGCCGCTGGGCTACCGGATGTATGTCAATGAGCTCATGGAGGAGCAGAACCTCACGGATGAGGAGGCCGCACAGATTGCCGAGCGGCTGAGCTCCCCGGTGCCGCCGGACCAGCTCATGAACGACGCCGGCCGCATCGCCTCCCAGCTCACGAGCTACCCGGCGCTGACGCTCGCGGCGAGACCCGCCGCCACCATCCGTCGCTTTGATCTCATTTATCTCGACGCCAACAGCTTCATTATCGTGCTCCTGCTCTCATCGGACGCGGTGAAAAACAAGCTTGTGCGTCTGCCTGTGAGCGTGGATCAGGCCATGATCCAGAAGCTCGCCGCCATCTTCAACGCCCACTTCACCGGCATCCCGGAGAGCGCGATCACGCCCGGCATGATCCATGCTGCGGAGCGTGCGGCAGAGGACAATCTCGGCGTCACGGCGGTCATCGCCGCCTTCGTGATCGAGACGCTCACGGCGTCCGAAGAGACGCAGGCCTATCTCGTGGGCGAGACACAGCTCTTAAACCAGCCGGAGTTTCGCGACCCGGACAAGGCGCACCGCCTCATGCGCTACCTCACCGAGGGCGGACATCTCGCGGATCTGCCGCTCGCGGAGATGGAGGGCGAAAACGAGGTGCGCGTGCTCATCGGCCCGGAGAATGTGGCCGAGGAGCTCAAGGACTCCAGCGTCATCATTGCGACGTATGACGCGGGGGACAATATGCGGGGTCTCATCGGTGTGGTGGGTCCCACCAGAATGGACTATTCCAAGGTGGCCGCAAAGCTCAGCTTCATTGCGGCGGGCCTTTCCAGAAGACTGGGCGGCGGCAGCATGCCCCCGCCGGGTCTGGACAACAAACTAATCATCAAGGGAGAAGACTTCGATGAGCGACAAATCCAGGAAGAAGAAAGCGAAGGCTGAGCCGACGCCCGAGACCGAGGCCGTCACGCCCGAGACCGAGACCGTCACGCCCGAGACCGAAGAGGTTCCCGAGGCGGAGCAGACTCCGGAGGAGACTGCGGCCGAAACTCCGGCAGAGGAAAAGCAGCCCGAGGAAAAGAAGCCGGATCTCAGCGCGCAGCTCGCCGCTGAGAAGGAAAAATATCTGCGGCTCCTCGCGGAATATGATAACTTCCGCCGCCGCAGCCAGAAGGAAAAGGAAAACATCTACACCGACGTGCGCGGCGAAACGCTCAAAAAATTCCTGCCGGTGTATGACTCTCTCTCCAGAGCCCTCGCCACCACGGCGGAGGAAGACCCTGCCCGCAAGGGACTGGAGATGATCATGACCCAGTATGAAAACGCCCTCAATCAGCTCGGCGTGAGTCTCATTGAGGCGGTGGGTCAGCCCTTTGACGCCAACTTCCACAACGCGGTCATGCACGTGGAGGATGAAGCATACGGCGAAAACACAGTGGTCGAGGAGTTCGAAAAGGGCTTCAAGATCGGCGACAAGGTGCTGCGGTACTCCGTGGTCAAGGTCGCAAACTAAATTCGTATACACAAATCTTTTCTTATAACAGGAGGAAACTACAATGAGTAAAATTATTGGTATCGATCTGGGCACCACCAACAGCTGCGTGTCCGTCATGGAGGGCGGCGAAGCCGTCGTCATCCCGAACGCTGAAGGCAACCGCACCACGCCGTCCGTCGTCGCTTTCGCCAAGAACGGCGAGCGCATGATCGGTCAGGCCGCCAAGCGTCAGGCCGTCACCAATCCCGACGGCACCGTCATGTCCATCAAGCGCGAGATGGGCTCCAACTACAAGGTCAACATCGACGGCAAGAGCTACACCCCGCAGGAGATCAGCGCCATGATCCTGCAGAAGCTGAAGGCCGACGCTGAGGCTTACCTCGGCACCACCGTCTCCAAGGCCGTCATCACCGTTCCCGCATATTTCTCCGACGCGCAGCGTCAGGCCACCAAGGACGCCGGCAAGATCGCCGGCCTTGAGGTCAAGCGCATCATCAACGAGCCGACCGCGGCCGCTCTGGCCTACGGCATCGACAAGGAAAACGATCAGAAGATCATGGTCTACGACCTGGGCGGCGGCACCTTCGACGTGTCCGTGCTGGAGATCGGCGACGGCGTCATCGAAGTGCTGGCCACGGCGGGCAACAACCGCCTCGGCGGCGGCGGCTTCCGCGCCTGCCTCAAGCCGGGGGCCCAGCGGGGTTTGGAAGGCCAGGG
>JAZQDI010000142.1:0-3760 GCA_045546715.1 Oscillospiraceae bacterium
CATCGTGACCGCATCCGGTCTGAAAGACGTCGGTCATTACCGGCGCGGCCGGATTGCGCCGCAGCCGCTCGCGGCGTGTGATCTCTCCGACTTCACAGACAGAGAGCTTGCGCTCATCTGCGTCGGCAAGCACTCTGAATCCCAGAGCATGGCCTCCATCATCGGCAATTCTGCGTCCCGTCTGGCAGGCGGCGCAGGCGAAACCGCCGCGCTCGTGCGTGAAAAGGGTTATGGGACCATTGTGATGGCGGACGGCCCTGCGGGGTTGCGCCTCTCGACTGCATACATTGAGACGGAGGCCGGTCAGGAAGGAATTGACGACGGGGCGTGTGACAGCATTCTGAACATCCTGCCCATGGAAATCCAGCAGCTCATTGCGGCCAAGCTTTTGCAGAACAAGGAGAAGGCAAAGGCAAGCGAGACGCTCTATCATTATGCCTCCGCAATTCCGATCGGCACCGCACTGGCACAAAGCTGGAACGACGCCGTCTGTGAACAATGCGGCGATATCGTCGGCGAAGAGATGGAGCTGTTCGGCGCGAACGTCTGGCTGGCGCCTGCTCTGAACATCCACCGCAGCCCGCTCTGCGGCAGAAACTTTGAGTATTATTCCGAAGACCCTGTAATCTCCGGCAAGGCGGCAGCTGCGGTGACCCGCGGTGTACAGAAGCATGAAAAGTGCGCCGTCACGATCAAGCACTTTGCCTGCAACAACCAGGAGACGAACCGCTACGGCTCGAACAGCGTTGTTTCGCAGCGTGCCCTCCGGGAAATCTACCTTAAGGGCTTCGAGATCTGTGTGAAGGAAGCCGCGCCCATGGCGCTCATGACCTCCTATAATCTGCTCAACGGCATCCATACCGCCAATCGACAGGATCTTCTTTCCACGATCCTGCGGGACGAATGGGGTTTTGAAGGTATCGTCATGACAGACTGGGGCACGACCAACGACAAATTCAATCTCGGCAGTCACGGCGCTTCCAGCCCCGCTGTGTGCATACAGGCAGGAAACGACTTGATCATGCCCGGAGGAACAGAAGATGTGGACGGCATTCTCGGCGGTCTGGAAGACGGAACGCTCTCCCGCGCAGCACTGGAGATCTGCGCAGGACGGATCCTTGCGCTATCGAAGAGGTTGAGCTGATGGCGCATTGGATCTGCCATCCCGATGACAACCGGGAAACAAGACTTGTGCCGCTGTTCCGGCGCACATTCTGCATACAGAAAGCGATTGAGAACGCTGCGCTGCGCCTTTCCGCTCACGGAATCTATGAGGCAGAGCTGAACGGCAGACCGGTTACGAAAAACCGGTTCATGCCGGGGCTCACCAGCTATTACTACCGCATTCAGGTGCAGGAATACGACGTTTCCGACGGCATCCATGCAGGCGAGAACGAACTGCGTGTGACGGTGGGCGACGGCTGGTGGCGATGGAACAACAACTTCGGCTATACGCTCTCACTCTGGGCAGAGCTGACTCTTCGATACGCAGATGGCAGCGAAGAAACGATCACGACGGATGAATGCTGGGACGCAGGTCTCGGCCCCGTTGTGCGGACAGATCTGCAAAAGGGCGAAGTCTATGACGCCCGCACGAAACCTCACAGCTGGAAAAAAGCCATTCTCTGCACCGAGCATACTGAAGGGGAGCTGATTGAGAACCAGAGCGTTCCCGTACGGGAAGCGGATCGCTTTCCGGGCAGATCCATGCGCGACGCCTCCGGGAAGCTTGTTATCGACTTCGGTCAGAACCTCGCAGGCTATGTCCACATGACGCTCCGTCATACGAAAGCCGGACAGGTCGTGCATCTCAAGCACGGAGAAGGGCTGGACAAGGAAGGATGCTTTTCCACCGCCAACTGTGACGGCGGCAGGAAAGAATTTCAGGAAATCACCTACATCTGCCGGGGAGCAGAGACCGAGGAATACACGCCGCATTTTGCAGTATTCGGCTTCCGGTACGCTCTTGTGGAAGGCATTGCGGACGCAGATTTTGAGGCCATCGCTGTCTACTCCGACATGGAGGAAACGGGAGACTTCAAGTGCTCCAATGCACTTATCAACAAGCTGGTGGAAAACGCCCGCTGGAGCCAGAAGGGCAACTTCCTCGATGTACCGGTGGACTGCCCGACCCGCGAGCGCAACGCCTGGACGGGCGATGCCATGATCTACTGCCGCACGGCGGCATACTTTATGGATGTACGGCAGTTTTTTAAAAAATGGCTGGTGGATCAGACGATCGAGCAGTACGGCTCCGGCAAGGTGGGCATCACCTTCCCGTCCACCTCCAGTGTCCACAACCCGGAAGAGTTGCCCTTTGTACAGAAAAAAGACCCCGACATGGCTCTGGCCGGGCCGACCGGTGAAGGCAACCTCGGCGAGGACAGCGTGGGATGGGGCGACTCCGCCGTTTGGATCCCGTATCAGTTGTACCTGATGTACGGCGGTGCGGAATTTTTGAAAGGGCACTACAACACGGCGAAAAAGTGGGTCGAATTCTCCCTGCGCTGCATGAAGGAACAAAATCCAATGTATGCAGATAAGCTCTGGTATGCAAACGGTGACGGGGATTATATCTACGACACCCGTTTTCACTATGGCGAATGGAACGAGCCGCTGCCTCCCGCACCGGAGGTGATTGAGCTCTTTGCAAAAGGCGGAACCGCGGCGGACTACGTGACGCACATGGCCAAATACGGCAAGCCGGAGGTCGCAACGGCTTATACCAAACGAAGCTGCGACAATCTCTCGCACATGGCGCGCATCCTCGGCAAGGACGAGGATGCAGAGCACTATGCGGCTCTTTCTGAAAAAATCAAAGCCGCCTATGACAAATACCTCATAGGCGACGACGGTGAAATTCAAAAGGGCCATCAGGCGGCGTATATCCGAACACTGGCACTGGATATGGTGAGTGAAGCGAAGAAGCCGCTGGTGATCGCGCAGCTCAAAAACGAATTGGAGGCTGCCGATTACCACCTGAACACCGGCTTCCTATCTACGGTTTCTCTTCTGCCCACCCTCTGTGACAACGGTCTGGTGGACGAAGCCTTTCGCATTCTGGAACAGGCCACTGCTCCAGGCTGGCTGCACCCCATTACGCTTGGCGCTACCACCATGCTGGAAAACTGGGACAGCATGGACGTGTTCCGGGACAGCTTCAATCACTACTCCTTCGGCGCAGTGTGCCAGTTCCTCTTTGAATACGTTGCAGGCATTCGCCCGACCTTCCGTGCTCCCGGATTCAGAGAGTTTGATCTGCGCCCGGTCATCGGCGGCAGTCTGACCTGGGCGGAGGGCCGCTATCATACGCAATTCGGCACGATAGAATCCCGCTGGGAGCGAGACGGCAAACGCTTTCTCTATCGCTGCACCGTGCCGGAAGGAACGACCGCTCATCTGACGCTGCCGGACGGAGGCACAGAGGCGCTGAGCGCCGGAAATTATCGCTTTGAAGGAGAACTCCATGGATAAGCTGCCATATCAATTCGTTGACGGACAGAGGGAGATCCGCTTTGACCGCTTTGATCTGCCCGCACCGTGGATCAATTATCTTTCCAACGGCAGGATGCACGCCTTTGTGTCGCAGGCGGGCGGCGGCATGAGCTGGTGGCTTTCTCCGATGATGTTCCGCGTTACCCGCTATCGCTTTTTCAACATGCCCATCGACTCTCCGGGGTTCTATGTTTATATCCGCATGGATGACGGAACCGTCTGGTCGCCCGCGTTTCGCCCCTGTGAGACGCCGGTGGACTTCCGC
>JAZQDI010000143.1:0-6723 GCA_045546715.1 Oscillospiraceae bacterium
GTTGGAGAAGTTCCACCCGTCGACGCCCGCGCCGGCCATACATCCGGGAGGCACGGCGAAGACGCTGTTATTGCCCGCAATCTGCATGACACGGCGGAGAATCAGCTCGCCGCCGCAGCCCTGACACGCGGAGGAGCCGGGCGTCATGACATTCTGGGTTTGTTTCAAAACATCAATGTAAGACATGTTCCGTACCTCCTCAGTCGTTCATGAGCCAGAGCGTGTCGTGGGCGCCGGGCTCGTTTTTGATCGCTTCGAGCTTCTCGATCACAGAAAGCATGTGTCCATAGGAGAGATCCGCGCCGCCGAGTCCGCCGATGGCGGAGAAGTGGGCGTACGAATCCGCGTCCACGACCGCCGCGCGCGTCTCCATGTACATGGGGCCGCAGCTCCAGCCGAAGGACACGCTGCGGTCGACGACGGCGAAGGCCTTCTTGCCCTTGAGGGCGGCGGCGAGCTTCTCCGCCGGGAAGGGGCGGACGAAGCGCAGCTTGATGAGGCCGGCCTTGATGCCCTTTTCACGGGCAGCGTCCACGGCGTCCTTGCCGGTGCCGGACATGCCGCCGATGGTGACGATGACGACGTCGGCATCATCGGTCTTGTATTCTTCGATCAGACCGCCGTAGCTGCGGCCAAACTGAGCGGCGAACTTGGCGTCCACCTCTTCGATGACCGCCTGCGCTGCCTTCATGGCGTCCAGGTGGTTTTTGCGGTATTTCATCATCAGCTCGCCCGGCGTCAGCGGATCGAGCGCCGCGGGCTGACCGGGATCGAGATAGGTTTTCCCGGCGTAGGCGGGCAGGAACGCGTCCGCCTCTGCCTGGCTTGGAACGTCCAGTCCCTCGATGAGGTGGGAGCTGTAGAACCCGTCATAGCAGACGTTCACGGGCAGCTGCACGCGCGGATCCTCCGCGATCATGTAGGCCTGGAGCATCATATCGAGAATCTCCTGATTGCTCTCGCAGAACATCTGGATCCAGCCGGCCTCGCGGACACTCATTGCGTCCTGCTGGCCGCTCCAGATCGTCTCGGGAGAGGTCATCTCTCTGGTGGCGAGGGCCATGACCATGGGGATGCGGAGGGTGGACATGCGGAAGTAGGGCTCGTACATGAGGGCGAGACCCTGGGCGCTGGTGGCGGTGAAGACTCTTCCGCCCGCAGCGGCGGCGCCCTGCACGACGCTCATGGCGGAGTGCTCACTCTCGACCTGAACGAAGTTGGAATCCAGCTTGCCGTTATAAACCATACCGGCGAGGCCCTCCACCACGGAGGACTGCGGCGTGATCGGATAGGCGGCGATGAGGTCCGGGCGGCAGAGCGCGGCGCCCGTATAAGCGGCGGTGTTGCCGGTCATTGCTACGATCTTACCCATCTTACTTGACCTCCTGTTCCATGTTGATGGCCTGCTTGGGACACTCTTTGGCGCAGATGCCACAGCCCTTGCAGTAGTCATAGGAGATCAGGATCTCCTTGCCCTCGGCGTAAATGGAGTTCACCGGGCAGTAGCCCATACATACGCCGCAGTTGATGCACTTTTCCTTGTCCATGACGGGGCGGACGATGCGCCATGCGGCGGTGTCGAGGATATACATGCCGTCGTTGCCGAGCGGCGTGACAAATCTGGTATCGTTCACGGTTTACGCCTCCTTCTTCGTGATGACCACGCTGTCATAGGCGGTCTGGGCAGCGGTGCGGTTCGCTTCGCCGAAGGCCGCCGCGATCTCGTCGAAGAGCGCGTCCTTGCTGACCAAATCGGTGACCTTCGCCAGCGCGCCGAGCATGGAGGTGTTCGGCATGTTGCGCCCGAAGAGATTTTCAGAAATGCCCGTGGCGTCCACGATGGCGATCTCCCCTGCCTGCGCGGGAACGCCGAGCTCCTCAGCGGACTTGGTGGAGTTGATGATGACCGTGCCGCCGGCTTTGAGCCCCGCGTAGGTGGCCGGGAGCTTCACGAGCGTGTCATCGAAGATGATGAGGATGTCCGGCTCATAGACCTGGGTCTTGCGGCGGATCGGCTCGTTCGACAGGCGGAGGAAGCCGAACACCGGGGAGCCCTTGCGCTCCACGCCGAAAAACGGGATGAACTGGCCGTGCGTGCCGGAGCCGACGGCGGCCTTGACCACGATGTGCGACGCCTTGACAACGCCCTGCCCGCCGCGGCCGTGCAGACGGATTTCTTTCATTGCATACGCCTCCATATCCATTTCATTCGGTTCTGCAGTCGGGTTTTATTTTTCAAAACTTGCGTTTTATTATAGCAAACCCTTTGTCTAAAATTATAAGAAATCTACAAAAAATGTCAATATACAAAAGCAAAAATAGCGTTTTGAACAACGTGCGTTTTGTATATTGACACACTTGTTTTATTTCTGTATAATAGGCTCAAACAAAAACGGAAGCGGGGTCTGCAGAGTGCACAACGAACAAACCAGCGCCCCCGACGAGCGGTACATTCTCAGCTCGGTCGACAGCGCGCTTTCCATTCTGAATCTGTTTTATGAGCACGAGGAGCTCGGCGCCAGTGAGGTCGGAAAGCTCATGGGCATGAGCCGCTCGACGGCCTTTCGCTTCATGGTGACGCTGGAGCGCCGCGGCTACGTGACGAAGACAACCGGCGGCAAATATCGCCTGGGGCTGAACCTCTTCTCCCTCGGCATGGTGGCGTACAACCGCATGGAGCTCGTGAGCCTCGTGCATCCCTATCTGGTGCAGATGGCGGAGGAGAGCGGCGAGACCTGCCACGTGGCGATCATCAGCGACGGCGTGCATGTGATTTTCATCGACCGCGCGCTCGGCAGCAGCTGGCTCAAGATGGACACCGCCATCGGGTACAGTCATGTGGCGCACTGCACCGCCACGGGCAAGGCCATTCTGGCCTATCAATCAGATCGCGCGATCAACCAGTATCTGCGCAATACCTCCTTCCCACAGATTACGAAAAACGCCATTCCCGACGCCGGGGCGCTTCTGCGCAGACTCGATCAGGTTCGGCTGGACGGCTACGCCAGCGACGACGAAGAGGCCGAGGTCGGTCTCACGTGCTACGGCATGCCGCTGCTGGACGCATCGGGAAAGGCCTATGCGGCCATCAGCATCTCCGGCCCGACAACGCGCATGGTGCGCCACAAGGAAGAGCACCTGGAGCGCATCGCAAAGACAGTAAAGGCGATTTCCCGGACGATCGTCTGATCAATCAAACCATCAGCTGCGCTGAAGCAAAACGGTCCTGAACGCAATCATCCCGAAGGTCGATCCGACTTGGATCAGCCTTCGGGATTTTTATGCGAACATACAACAAGACGCAAGAGAACGGCTTTCCATTCTCTTGCGTCTTTTTTTTCAGAATACTCAGAACTCCACTTCGGTGAACAGATTGACCGGCTGGGCGCTCTCGCAGAGCTCCGCCAGCTTCGGCAGAATGCCGGTGAAGTGCTCGGTGGCATTGTGGATATCGATGGCCGCCTGATCCTTCCAGATCTCGATGAACGCCAGCGTGGCGGGATCGCCGATGAGCTCGTTGAGAGAATAGGAGACGTTGCCCTCCTCGGCGCGGGACTTTTCCACCAACTCTTTGGCAAGGGACTTGAAGGTGTCCACGCACTCCGCCTTTACTTTCATCACTGCTACGATTTTAATCATGATGGTACATTCTCCTTTTCAAAGATTTATCGATCACGAAACGGCATTTCCGCTTCGTTTTTCCACAAACAGCAAAACACGGTCGAGCCCAACGGCGAGAATTGCCGAGAGCAGGCTGCCCCAGAGGATCTTCGCCGTATCCAGCGTGCGCAGGCCGTCGAAGAGCAGGGTTCCGAGACCGCCGGCGTTGATGGAGGCCGCGATGGTGGCGATGCCGACGGTGGAGACCAGCGCGATGCGCAGTCCAGCAATCAGCGCGCCCTTCGCGAGCGGCACCTGCACCTTCCACAGCGTCTGCAGATGGGTCATGCCCATCCCGCGCGCCGCCTCCACGACGCTTTTGTCCACGCCGTCCAGCCCCGCGAGAAAGTTTCTCAGCAGCAGGTACTGGTTATAGATCACGAGCGCGACGATGGCGGTCTTTCTCCCCAGCCCCGTCACCGGGATCAGCAGCGCGAGCAGCGCCAGACTGGGCACGGAATAGACCATGGAGAGCACATTCAGCACCACGCGGGAGAGGCGTTTGGAATAGCTGCACAGCACCGTGAGCCCCGCCGCCAGCACAAGCGAGATCAGCAGCGTGATAACCACGATCTCCAGATGCTCCGCAAAAGCGGTGAGCAGACGGTCTCCGTATCGGGAAGCGTACTGGATCATACGTATTCCCTCCAGAATGCTTCCTTCGCCTTTGCCGAATCCACCAGCGACTTCACGAAGGGATCTGCCGGGCTGCGGATGATGGTCTCCGGCGTGTCGAACTGCAGTAGACATCCTTCGTTCATGATCATGACGCGGTCGCCCAGCTTGAAGGCCTCCTCAATGTCGTGGGTAACAAAGAGAAAAGTCTTCCCAGTCTCCCGGTGAAGCGCCGACAGTTCCGACTGGAGCTTTTCTCGTGTGATAGAGTCGATTGCCCCGAAGGGCTCATCCATGAGCAGGATCTTCGGATCGACGGCGAGGGCACGGGCAAGGCCCACGCGTTGCTGCTGTCCGCCGGAGAGCTGCGCGGGATAGCGGTCATGGAACTCCGATGGCTCCAGCCCCACCATAGTGAGCAGCTCGTCCACGCGCGCGGCGATCTTGTCCTTGTCCCATTTTAATAGCTTCGGCACGACGGCAATGTTGTCCCCAACGGTATAATGCGGGAACAGGCCGATCTGCTGGATCACATAGCCGATCCGCCGCCGCACCTTGACAACGTCCACGGTGCTCACATCCTCCCCAAAGAGGACGATGCTGCCGGAGTCCGGCTCATAGAGGCGGTTGACCATCTTTAAGAGCGTGGTTTTGCCGCAGCCGGAGGAGCCGAGGATCGTGATGAATTCTCCCTCCTCCACCGTGAAGGACACGTCATTCACCGCCGCGTAGCCCGCGCCGGGAAAGGTCTTGCTGACGTTTTGAAACGTGATTGCCGTGCTCATTTGCAGTAAGTCTCGTAGAATTCCTTCGCCGCCTCGGTATACTCCATGTGGTCGATATCCACCTTGGCGTTGAGGGCGACGATGGTCTCGGTGTCCAGCTTGGCGCTGACGGCATTGAGAACGTCCGCGATCTCAGGATGCGCCTCCAGCACCTCGCTGCGGACGATGGGTGCGAGATAGTACGGCGGCCAGAAGCCGAGATCGTCATCGAGATAAGTGAAGGAGTCTGTATCCACCAGCTGGGCGTCCGTGGAGTAGCCGGGGCAGGCGTCGGCCTCGTTCTCCTTGAGGATCTGGTACTTGATGCCGTTGTCATAGACGTTGATGGAGGCGAAATTGTAGTCGCCGTAGACCGCGGCAAGGCCAGCAAGCCCGTCCTCGCGGTACTCAAACTCGCCCTGGGAGCAGAAGCGGATCTTGTCGGCGTTCTGCTGCAGCTGGGTCATGTTCGTGATGCCGTACTGCTGCGCCACATCCGTGCGCACGGCGACGCCCTGCCGGTCGTTGATGGCGGTGGAGGCGAGCCATGTGATCTGGAACTGCTCATCGTACGCCTTTTTCACGGTCTCATAGACTTCATTGGGGTCGGTCATCATGTCCATCTGCAGGATGGAGAGCAGGCCCGTGCCGGTGTACTCCGGGTAGAGGTCGATCTCGTCAGAGGTGATCGCCGTATGAACCACGGATCCCGCGATGTTCTGCTTGCGCTCGACGGTGAGGCCCGCATCCTCCAGCGCGAGGGCGTAGATCTCCGAGACGATCAGATTTTCGGTGAAGTCCTTAGAGCCGATGCGGATGGCGGCGCTCTCTTCGCTCGGTTTTCCGCAGGCAAAGAGCGACAGGCTGAGCGTCAGCGCCAGCAGCAGGATGATGATTCGTTTCATGGGTTTTCCTCCTTGTTCAGATAGTAGTGTGCTTCAACGTGCGGCGTTCCAGCAGCGCAAAAATCAGTCCGGTAGAAAGGCTCAGCAGCGCAACGGACACGCCGCCGATGAGCAGCAGGTCGGTCTTATACAAGCCGATCCCCGCGAAAATCAGATCGCCCAGACCGCCGGCGCCGATCTTGGCGGCAAGGGTCGCGCTGGCGACGATCTCTACCGCGGCGGTCTTGATGCCGGTGAGGATCATCGGCAGGGCCAGCGGAAAGCGTACCTGCCGCCAGACCTGCCGCTCCGTCATGCCGACGCCCTCGGCGGTCTCCAGCATAAAGGGCGGCACGCCGTTCAGTCCCGCGACGGTGTTCATCAAAATCGGCGGAACGGCCAGAAGCACCAGCGCGACCACAGCCGGCGCCGTGCCGGTGCCGATCAGCGGCACCATCAGCAGCAGCACAGCTAAGCTTGGGATCACACGCAGGACGCTGAACAGCGCCGCCACTGCTTTTTGACTTCTGGGATGCCGCACGCAAAGGAATCCCGCCGGGACGCCGATCAGCACCGCCACGAGCAGCGCGATCAGGCTGACCTTGATATGTGCGCCCAGCATGGAGAGAAAGCGGGCGCTGCTCGACTCAAAATAGCTCAAAATCTGTGCCGTCATGGTTTATCCTCTTCAAATTTCAGGCGGTGGATTCTTACTTCCTCCACCGTGCGCTGGGTGCCTCTGGCATATCGGATCTCCGGCCAGCCGAAGCCGATCATCACGCCGATGTAGTGTTCCTCCG